>JBEKKW010000013.1:0-40933 GCA_050010495.1 Acidimicrobiales bacterium | reverse complement strand
GTAGGCTGGGACCAAAGCGACCGCCGTTTGGTCGAGCAGTTCTCGACGGTCGCGACCTCCTTCGGCGCCTCGCCCGAGACCTGTGTACGCGAGGACTCATCGGTGATGTTCCGCTCGCTCTCGGACCGAATACGCGACGGTCTTTACTTTCCCGACGACGCGTGGATCGACCCCGACGACGCGGTAGCCCTGCTAAACGAAGCGCTCCTCATGTTGGGCGTCGGAACCGTCGTCGATGAAGTGCTCGAAGTGGGTGCCGACGGCTCGGGCGTGACCGCGAGGACCGCGTCGCGGAGCTACACCGGTGACGTGGGTCTGCTCTGCACGGGGTCGGCGGCACTGCCGAAGGGCGCCACTAGTTCGGGCCAGCACGCCGTGCGCCCGGTGCTCGGCGTCACCGTGCGGGTGCAGGGGGTGGACCGGGGCGAGCTCGCGACGGTGCGCGCGTACGTGCGGGGCCGACCCTTCTACATGGTCAGCCGCCCGGGCGGCTACTGCGTCCTCGGTGCCACTGTGGAAGAACGCGACGACGCCCAACTGCGCGTCGGGGAACTGCATCGTCTGTTGCGCGACGCACTCGACGTGGTGCCCGAACTCGAGACGGCGTCGATGATCGAAAGCCGAGTCGGCCTGCGTCCGGCCAGCTCAGACCTGAAACCGTTCTTCGAGGTTCTGCAGACACCGGGATGGGCCTGGTGCTCAGGTCACTATCGCCACGGGGTGACGCTCGCTCCCCTGGCCGCGCAGCGGGCGCTCGAGTTCGCAGAGAGCCAAACGTGATCCGCGTCAACGGACTCGAGGTCTCGGGCGATTTTGACACGGTGGCGTCGCTCGTCGATAGTCTCCGGATCGAAACGCGCGGCGTCGCCGTGGCCGTGAACGGCGACGTGGTGCGACGTGGCGACTGGGACGTCACGGCCTTGGTGGACGGCGACGCCGTCGAGATCGTGAATGCCGCCGCCGGCGGCTGAAGGAGGAGCCATGACACTTGCGGAACTGATCGCCGAACTGGATGAACGGATCCACCAGGCGCTGATCGCCAAGGCGACCGGTGAGACGATCGTGCACCTGTGCGAGGCCCGGGCGTGGCTGACCAATCCGGACCAACCCCACGGCGCGTTGCGCCAGGCGTAAAACGGCCTACCGGCTAGGATTTACCCTTCACGGGCTGTGGCTTAGTTTGGTCTAGAGCGCTCGGCTGGGGGCCGAGAGATCGGGAGTTCAAATCTCCCCAGCCCGACCACGATGTCGTCGCCCACGTCGTGAAGGTTTCGCACTCGTGGTCGAGGTGCCCGTCAGCGGGGCCCTCTTCTCGAAATGAGCCGCGGGTGCGATATAGGCAGACCCAGCGATTGTCATCCCGCACCTACGCGCCGATGAGAGTTCGATTCGTCAAAGGCTCTCTCGCGTTCGGAGGATGATGACACCCAAGGGCTACCACGACGTGGTCCCAATTCGTCGGAGGGCACAGGACTTCTACGATCGCCGCACCGCAGGTCGGCCGGGTCCCACCCGAGATCAGTGGATCTCACGAAACACGACGACGGGACACGCGGCGTGCGCCACGCAGTGCTCGCTCGTTGAGCCGATCAACATTCCCACGAACTCCCCGTGGCCACGGCTGCCAACGACCAGCAGGCTGGCACCGTGTGATGCGTGGATCAGCACGGGCGCCGGGTGCCCTTCGACGATCCTCGTCGTCACCTCGACGTTCGGGTGCTCAGCCCGAAGCGTTGCCAGTATCGGCTCGAGCATCGCTTTCAAGTCCCCTGCCGGATCGTAACTATCCGGGATGACGGACCATCCGTAGCTCGTGGGCCACTCCCACGCGGTGACGATCTCCAATGAGGACCCGGTGAACTCAGCCTGGCGCGCCGCCCACTCCAGCGCGCGCAGCGAAGCCTTCGAGCCGTCGGTGCCCACCACGATGTTCGAATCCCTCTTCGAGACGGTCTCTGATGTCATCGTTGCCTGCCTTTCCTCATCGGCCAACTTCTCCACTTCTCCCAGTGGCTCGCTCACTTGCTTCAAATCTGAAGTTATGCGGGGAACCCCCAACTTCGTCAGGGACTTTAGTCACCTGTGTGAGGCCGAGCCGCTTCACGCCGTGTCCGGTCAGTGAGGAGAGGGTGGGCGACACGTTGCTTCGACGTTCGGTGCCGAAGTGCAGGGGCGACGGAGGCTTGCGCCGCCGGATCTCACTGGTGAAGTTGGCGCACGAGTTGGGCCGATTCCCAACCGCGTGATCTCGGGGCCGTCAGGGGTTCGACGACATCATGCCGCCACCGGGTTTCCTCGTCGGTACCGTGCCGACGATGAGACGCTCGCGATTGAACATCTGGATAGTCAGACGAAGGATCAGCGCGTCGAGTAGGGCCAGGCCGACGGCGAATTCGAGGGCCACCAAGAAATGCGGGTGAATGAGTCCGATCATCATGAACACGACGATGGCAATGGCGGGGAAGCTGGAGAGTGTCGCGACCTGCTGGGCAACCCGGGCCTCATTGGCCCTGACCGAGGCCGCCATGCCGACCGCGATGGACCACCCGGCCAGCAGCGGGGTGAAGATCACCAATGAGACCAGGGCCGGTCCGTCGTGGAAGACCGCGGACGCGCTGGCCGACTTGGCGAACAGCGCGACGAAGGCGAGGAAGAGGGCGTACACGGCGTAGGAGAGCACGATGGTCGGCAGCATGACCGCCGCGGCCTTGCCGAGGATCAACTCCTGCTGGCGAAGCGGCGTGGACAGTAGCGGCTCGAGGGTCCCCTGCTCGCGCTCTCCCACCACCGAGTACGACGCGACGATGGCGGGCATCATCACCGGATTCAGGAGCAGGTAGAGCAGCGGTACGGTGGGAATCGGACCGGAGCCGTTCTTCGTCACCGAAAGCACCGTGATGAGCACCATCGCCACGATGAGATAGGTCAGCGGGATGAGCGACATCGACAGGACGATGGTGCGCTTGCGGCGAAAATCCTGGAGGTCCTTACGGGCCACGGCCCGGACCCGTGCGCCGTCGAGGCCCATCATGGTTCGCCCACCTTCTCGCCGGAGTCGACGATCTCGAGGTACACGTCTTCGAGCGAGTGCTGCGCTTCGGCGACGGAGAGGATGTCGGCGCCGGCCGATATGAGGCTCCGCGAGACCTCCGGCGCCGCGACGTCGACGTCGCTCACCGTCAGGACGTAGGACGACGGTTCGCTGGAGCGCCACTGCAGCACCGAATGGATCGCGGAGAAGATCTTGTCCGGTTCCGAGAGCGGAGCCACAGTGCGCACGACCAACTGCTTCTCAAAGAGCTGCTCGCGCAGCTCCTTCGGCTTGCCGACGATGCGCAGCGTCGTATTGAGGATGGCCACCCGGTCACAGACCTTCTCCGCCTCCTCTAGGCGGTGGGTCGTGAGAAAGATCGTGACCCCCCGCTTGCGCAGTTCGAGGATGAGGTTGTGCACCTCGAGCGCCGCCACCGGGTCGAGTCCCGACGTCGGTTCATCGAGGAACATGATGGTCGGGTCGCTCAGCAGGGTCCGGGCCAGCGCCACGCGCTGACGGAGCCCCTTGGAGAGTCCGCCACACAGCTCGAGCCCCCGGTCGCCGAGGTTGACGGATTCAAGGGCGCTCGCGATCTTGGTCGTGGCGTCAGTCACGCCGTACAGACTGGCGAAGTACTGCAGGTTCTCGTTGACGCTCAGGCGCAGATAGAGTCCCGGCGACTCGGGCATGACGGCGATTCGCTGTCGAATCTCGACCCCGTTCTCCGGGCGCAACTCCATCCCGGCCACGATCGCCGTGCCCGAGGTCGGCTCGATCAACGTGCTGAGGGTGCGCACCGTGGTGGTCTTACCGGCGCCGTTGGGGCCGAGGAACCCGAAGATCTCACCGTGGCCGACCTCGAAGGAGATCTCCGAGAAGGCCGTACGCTCGCCGAACACCTTGGTCAGTTGTTCCACCACCAGTGCCGGTTGGCCGCCGGTCATCGTGGGCACGGACTCGTCGGCGCTCAACGGCGCACCTGAGCAGCGGCCCTCACGGCCGCCCGAATCGCCGCGCAGTATCCCGTTCGAATCATGTGCCACCTAACGTGACTGGTGCGTACTCGTGCAAAATGAGGCGTGCGCCGTCGCTAGGCGTCAATATATCCCCGAATCCCCATCCGTGGGGTCGTCGCCTCCTCGTTGGGCCCACCGCTCTCGCGAGAGACGAAAGACCCTCAGGGCGTCCCCACTCTCGGGATGGTGCGTCTCGCGATCAAGCTGCATGCCCAGGCGAACCATCACGTTCCCGGACGCCACGTTGTCGGGCTCGTAGATGCTCACCACCTCGTGCAGTTCACGCTCGGCGAAGACCTGGTCCAAGATCGCCCGGGCGCCCTCCGTCGCGAGACCGAGTCGCCAGGCGCTCGGATCAAGTCGCCAGCCGATCTCGACCGAAGGCATGATCTCGGGCAGGAAGTGGGGCTCCGAGAGACCGATGTAACCAAGGAGCCGGGCCGTCGAGCGCTCCTCGGCGACCAAAGGGCACCAGAGGCCGCGATCCTGGTAGTCGATCATGCGGGTGAGGAAGTTCTTGGATTCCTCGGTCGTGAAGCCCCGTCGGTACGGGAAGTACCAGACCTCGGGCTGCGCGAAGACCGAGGTGAGAGCCTCGAGGTCGTCCGGGCGCCACTCGCGAAGACGAAGTCGAGCGGTCAGCACCTCTGTGTCCACCGGTCGATTCTGTCATCAACCCTCGACGTCGTTACCACGCCCTTTTAGAGTTCGAGATCGCCCGGACCCGAGGGGACGTCCACGGCGTGCTCGCGCAGCGCCTCCAGCGGCACGATCTCGAGGGCCCGCTCGTTGGTCGAGGCCAGCACCACGTAGGCCGCCGCACCGTCGCGGTGGGCGCGCAGCCAGTTGGCGGCGGTCACGCACCACCGGTCGCCGGGCACCAATCCCGGAAAGCTGTAGTGCGGCATCGCCGTCGTCAGGTCGTTGCCGATGGACCTCTGATGCTCGAGGAACTCGGCCGTGACCACGGCGCAGATGGTGTGGCTCCCGAGGTCCTCCGGTCCGGTGCTGCAGCAGCCATCACGGAAGAAGCCGGTGACGGGGTCGATGCCGCACGGCTCCAACGGGCCGCCCAGGACGTTTCGATCCTCCACCCCACCAGTATCGCCGACCGGATCGGCCGCTACTGGATGACCCGCACGAGCGAGCCCGTCTCACCATCGAGTTCGGTGACGGTATTGCCGTCGAGGTTGGTCACCCAGACGTGATCGCCCCCGACGGCGACGCCGGCCGGATCGTCGAAACGATCCGACGCCGCCCCGATCACGCGCACCAGGGATCCATCCGTCGCACGCAGTTCGGTGACGGTGTCCCCGCGTGAATTGGCGACCCAGACGCGCCCATCGCCCGTGGCGATGGCGTCGGGACCGTCGAACTCGTCTTGGGACGCGCGGACCACCCGAACGGGCGCTCCGTTCGCGCTCGCGAACTCGGTGATCGAACCATTGCCGGCGTTGACGACCCAGACGTGGTCGCCACCCGTGGCGATGGCGTCGGGGTCACTGAAGTCGTATCGTTCACCGCGCAACACCCGCACCAGCGAGCCGTTCGACGCGTTCAGCTCGGCGACTTCATTGTGTTCACTGTTGGCCACCCACACCCGGTCGCCCGCGCTCACGATCGCGTCGGGGCTGAAGAGTTCGTCGTGGGTGTCGGCGATGATACGCACCAGTGCGCCGTTGGAAACATTGAATTCAGTCACCGAGTCGCCGTCGTAGTTGGCCGACAGGACGACACCACCGGAGACCGTGATGGCCACGGGCTTGAAGAGTTGATCGCTCTCCGCCCTGATCACCCGGGCTAGCGAGCCGTCAGAGGTGTTCAACTCGGTCACCTCGTTGTCGCCAAGGTCCGTCACCCACACGTGCTCACCCCTGAGGACCATTGCGACCGGCCGATAGAGTTCGTCGGTTTGCGAGTTGACGACCCGCACCAGGGAGCCGCTCGACGCGTCGATCTCGTCGACGGAGTCGCCGCTCGAGTTGGCGACCCACACGTGATTGCCCGCGACGGCGATGGCGATCGGTCCACGGATGAAGGCCGAATCGGAAGCGGCGAATGACGTCGACGTCGAACCCACGCAGGAGGCGACCAGACAGAATGCCGTCAACGCCGGCGCCACTACTGAAGTTCTGGAGACTACGTGACGCATACGACGAAACCTCCTCTGAAGGCTTCGATCTATCCGATCATTGGCATCGTATCGCCGCGGCGGCAGGGTCCGGTTCCAACTCCGCGTTGGACACCCACCCGACTAGGTGCCGTCCGACTTTGCCCGCCGGGTCGACGTCCTAGCTTCGATGGGCGGTCTGCACACGTCGTAGGACCAGACCGCGACCCAGAACTAATATCGCCGCGCTATCGGCGAGCACTATCCGATCTTCAAGTACAGGGTCGTTTGGGTGATGCTCGGGTCCGCGAGGTAGGCCCCGGTCGTCTGATCGAGGAACTCGACGAAGCCGGTGTCCGCGGCCAACTTCTGCTGGGCCGCTTCGAACGCCTCAATGGTCTCGTATCCCCCGAGCCAGGTGACGCGGCCGTACGAACCGGTCTGGGCTGCGAGGAATCCGGTCGACACCCCAGTGGCCTGCTCGGCGCGCTGGGCGATTTCGATGCCCCCCAACATGCCGCGAGCGAAGTTCCCTGGCGCGCACACCGCGGTGACGGTCGACGCGTACTTGGCCGCGACCTGCGGTCCCGATCCCTCGTAGACGATCTGGTACAGGTGGTCGTCGACGGCGCCGCTCACGAACTCGGGGCCCTTCGCCACGAGCGCGAGGTACTTGGCGTCGCTCGCGAGCGCGTTAAAGCCCTTCTCGAGCGTGCCAAGGTCCGGCCACAGTGACGTCCACGTCATCGTGCCAAGACCGGGCGACATCACGTGAGCCCAGGTGTTCACGTTGACGCCGAGTCCCTCGGCCGCGGCCGCGCCGATCTCGACGGCCCACTTCTGGGCGTCCGGCCCCCGCGCGACGGTACCGCGCCTAGCTAACAGGTACATGGCTCCCCCTCGTGGACACGTGGCCGCTCGCCAGTGCCAAGGGGAATCTATCCCAAGGAATTCGCCCGCGCTCCTGAAGTCGCGAGCCCTGGGTGTCCAGACGGTGACGGTCAGTGGAGCCTCGAGCGGCCGGCCCCAGCCGCGCGGCGCAGACGAACTAGGGCTGCGGCGAGGCGACGCTCGCGCCGGTGCGCGCACGAAGCGACACGTGCTCACCGACCACGGGATTGAGCCGCTGGGCCTCGTCGTGGGTCAGCTGCACCCAGGAGGCGATTCCGTTATTCTCCACGACCACCCGGACCTCGAAACCGAGGCGGATGACGTCGGTGACTGTGGCGTCGGTGCCCAACCCCGGGACGCACAACTCGATGTCGTGGGGCCGGTAGGCCACGCCGTTGAGCGTGGTGATCGGTCCGAGAAAGGCCTGGACGAAGTCGTTGGCCGGCTTGTCGTACATCGAGTCGGGCGTGCCCACCTGCTCGATGCGACCCTCGTTCAACACCACCAGACGGTCGGCGATCTCCATGGCCTCGGACTGGTCGTGGGTCACCAGGATGGTCGTGATGCCCAGGGTGCGCTGCAGCGAACGGACCCAACCGCGCAGCTCGGCGCACACCTGGGCGTCCAGGGCGGCGAAGGGCTCGTCGAGCAGCAAGACGCTCGGCTTGATGGCCAAGGCGCGCGCCAAGGCCATGCGCTGGCGCTGGCCCCCGGAGAGCTGGCGGGGATAGCGATCGGCGAAGGCCTCGAGGCGCACCAGATCGAGCAGGTCCTCCACCTCGGCCTTGAGCTGAGCCTTGGGCACGCGCTGGACCCGCAGGCCGTAGGCCACGTTGTCAAAGACGGTCATCTGGCGAAAGGGGGCGTAGTCCTGGAAGCAGAAGCCGATGTTGCGGTCGCGGGCCGGCACCTTGGTGACGTCGCGCCCGTCGAGTTCGATGTAGCCCTCGTTAAGCGGTTCGAGGCCCGCGATGATGCGCAGCAACGTCGACTTGCCCGATCCGGAGGGCCCGAGCAGCGCCGTCAACGAACCCTGGGGAACCTCGTCGGTCACGTGGTCGAGCACGAGGTCGCTGCCGAAGTACTTGGTGACTCCGTTAAGCGAGATACTCATTGCGCGTCCTTTCGCGGTGACGGGCGATCCCTAGGATCAAGAGTAAGACGATCGAGACCAACGCCAGCAGCAGGGCCCCTACGAAACCTTGGTAGTTGTTGAAGTTGTCAAAGTTACTACCAATGTCGAGGGTGAGGGTCTGGGTCACGAGGGCGATGTTGCCCGAGACGATCAACACGGCGCCGTACTCGCCGATGACGCGCGCCAGGGTCAGCGAGACCCCGTAGGCCGTGGCCCAGGTGATCGAACGCATGGTGATCGTGAAGAAGATCCGCACCGGCCCGGCGCCGAGCGTCGAAGCGGTCTGCTCCTGATGGTCGCCGACCTCGCGCAGCAGGGGGATCACCTGGCGCGACACCAACGGCAACGAGACGAAGATCGACGCCATCACGATCCCGGGGTAGGAGAACATCACGTGCAGCCCGAGCTTGGCCAGGGTCGGGCCGAACCAGCCGGTCTGGGCGTAGACGAGCTCCAGCACCAGCCCGACGATGATCGGCGAGATCGCCAGGGGCACGTCGATGGCGGTGTCGAGCAGGCGCGTGAACCTCGTCGGGTGGCGCACGATCCACAGCGAGACCCCCACGCCGAAGAGCACGTTGAGCGGCACGGCCACGACCGACACCTTGGCCGTCAGCGCGATCGCCTTGTCCATCGCGGGGTCGTGCATGGCGCTCCAGAAGGGTCCGAAGCCGTGGATGAAGGCCTGTTGGAAGAGGAAGACCAGCGGCACGCCAATCAGGGCCCCGACGTAGATCAGGACCACGGTGCGCAACGCCAGGCGCGAGGGCTTCACGTGCGCCGCCGGGCCAGTCGTTGGGCCGTGACGTTGAAGACGATCAGCAGGATGAGCGCCAACACGAGCAGCGCCACGGCCGCCGAAGCCGCACTGTTGTTCTGGTCGGAGGTGGTGAGCGAATAGATGTACGAGCTGGCCACCTCCGAGCGGTACGGCAGGTTGTTCGAGATGAACACGACCGAGCCGTACTCCCCTATCGCGCGCGCGAAGGCCAGGCCGGTGCCCGTGAGGATCGACGGCATCAACGCCGGCAGGGTGATGGTGCGAAAGACGCGCGCCGGGGACGCACCCAGCGTCGCGGCGGCGGCCTCGGCGCTGAAGGTGAGCGATTCGAGGACCGGTTGCACGGAGCGAACCGTGAAGGGCAGGGTCACGAACATGATGGCGACCGTGATGCCGATCCAGGTGCCGGTGATGTTGACGTGGAAGGGCGAGAGTGGCCCGTAGAGGGTGTAGAAGGTGACGCCCGCCACCACCGTGGGCAGCGCGAAGGGCAGATCGATGATGGCGTTGAGGAGCGCCTGACCGGGAAAGCGGTCGCGCACGAGCACCCAGGCGGTGGCCAGTCCGGCCACGGCGTTGATGGACGAGGCGACGAAGGCGCAGAGCAGCGTGAGGCGCAGCGCGTCAACCGACTCCTGCTGGGTGACGGCGTTCCAGAAGGACCCGAGGCCCTGGTTGAAAGCGTTGGTCAACAGCGCGGCGAGCGGGATGAGCACGATGAGGCTCAGGTACGTCATCGCCAGACCCTTGGCCGTGGCGCGCGTCAGCGTGGTCGTGCGCACGCGACGAAACGGCCGCCCTAGGGGCGGCCGTTTCGCTTGCGCGAGATCGGGTGCGCTAGGAGGTGCTGCCGGCAAATTTCTCCAGGTAGGTCACAATGCCGTATTCAGGATACGTGGCGCCGCCCGCCGGGTAGATGATCTGAGGGTTGAAGAAGTCGGGGTTGAGGGTCGACCACCCCTGCGGGCTCAGTTGCGCGACCGTCTGCACCGCCGTGGCGTTGCGGAACGAGCCGAACGACTTGGACGTCTTGTCCCACACGCTCTTAAGGACCGAGCGGTACCCGAGGCCGGCCAATACTGTCTGGCCGGCCGTGGAGAAGAGGTACTTGTAGAAGGCCACGGCCGAGGGGTTGGTGATGCCGGTGTTGGTCAGGGCCACGGGGTTCTGGATGAGAACCGTCTCGGGCGGGGTGACCAGCTGGATCTTGTCGCCGGCCGCGATGGCGGCGACGACGTCGTCCTCGTAGTCGAGCAGTACGTTGCCGGTGCCCGCCACGAAGGCGGCCAGCGCTGCCGATCCGCTGGTGGGCTGGGCGATGGTGTTCGAAATCAGCTGCTTGAGGTACTCGTAGGCCTCCGTCGGCGTGCGCTTGAGCGCGATCTGGGCCGCGTAGCCGGCGACGAGGTTCCAGCGGGCGCTGCCCGACGTGACCGGGTTCGGGGTGACGATCTGGACGCCGGACTTGACCAGGTCGCCCCAGTTCGTGATGCCTAAGGGGTTGCCCGGTCGCACCGCGAAGACGACCACCGAGTCGGTGAGGATGCCCGGCGTGCGGTAGACGGTCTCCTGCTTCTTGCCGACCAGGTTCACGTTCACCCCGCCGACGCCGCGCTCCTGGTTGTACCAGGTCTTGGGGATGATCAGGTGGGTCACGAGCGTCGCCATGTTCGGCTCGTAGGAGAAGTTGACGACGTCGGCCGGCAGGCCGTTGACCACGGCGTTGGCCTCGGTGTCCGAGGCGCCAAAGGAGTTGGTGAAGGTCACGTTGGCCCCGGCCGGAGTGGCCTGGAAGTCGCTTTCCAAGGCCTTGAACGCCGGTCCCACTACCGAGTAGCCGACCACATTGACATTCGTCCCCGAGGCCTGCGCGGGCTCGAGACTGAGGAACGTGAGTGGAATCGCCGCGACGGTGCCGATGACCGCGAGACGACACCACAGCGAAGGACGGGATTGCATAGCCGAGGGCTCCTTTTCTGGTAATTACTAGTAAATCACTAGCAGATAGTGAAATAGTAGCATATAGGCCTTCTAAAGGTCACCATCCAGCTAAAGAATTGGAACGGGACTCTCCCCGCCCCGGTGTGCGAGGAGAGGCGTGATGGCGCAGGTGACCCCGACGAGTGCGCGCACTTCGGCGCGGCTCACGCCCCGCACACCACTGCCGGCCCGGGCGACGCCAGTGCATTGACGGCGTTCAGGTTGGCGCTCGTGCAGGCGCGCAGCCACCGAAGCGAACGCGCGGACAGACGATCGCAAACCCAGTCCCAATGCATCGACACGGCGCACCCCACCTCGAGCGAGTCGACGAAGCCCATGCCATCTCGAGCTCGGCGCACCACCTCCTGGTCTTCGGGCCCCAGGACGAGCCGTGAGCCCTTGAACTGCAATGGTTGGGACGAGACCGTGACCAGGTCGCCGCTCACCTCGACGACCCGTCCCCAGCGGATACGGCAACGGTCGAGGACCTCCAAAGGGGCGCCCACTCGGCCGGCGCGAAGCATCCCGAGCCAGGGATAGACGGCGAACACGTGAAAGCTGTGCTGCGTGACCGCGCCGGTGAAAGCGGCCGACACGATTGACCCCGTCAGCGCACCGGCGCGGCAAGCGAACCGATCATCGAGGGCCGTGGCGAGCGACAGCGCCGGCACCCCGCGCACCAGTTCGTTGCCGATCCAATAAGCCTCCACGACTCGACGGTCGAGCGGGTCGCCAATCCCGTTGCTCGCCGCGATCAACTGCAAATACGGCCACGCACCTTCGAACTGGCGCGCCAACTGGGACACGAGGCCGTCATTGGATCCCTGCGTCGCCGACTCGATCAGGGCCAACGAGTCACTCGGGCCGCAGTAGCCGAGCTCATTGGGCGCATAGGCGTAGCGGGCGAAGAGCGACGGACCCGACAGTCGTTCAGGAACGGCCGTGTCGACGTGCGCGCGGCCCATCAGCGCAGCGCCGTCGAGCGACGCGAGGAGCGGGTTCGCGTGACGGTGCCGGCCCAGATGACGAGTCCCGCGCCGGCACAGATCAGCACCAGGCCTATCGCCGTCGTCGCCGGTGCCGCCGTTCCGGCGACGAGTTGCAAGAGCCAGGTGATGACGGCGCTGCCCACGAGGACGGACGTCACGTCCAGGGCCCGGGCGCGCGCCAGGGCGGTCATCCAGGTGGCCACGTAGATCCCGAGCAAAAGGCCCGTGAGCAGTATCCATCCCCACTGGTGCGAGCCCAGTGCGAACAGCGTCGAGAGCGAGCCGGTCACCGCGAGGTACGTCACCAGAGCGGTCCCGCCGACGCCCATGCGGATCAGCGAGAGCGTCGCCGGCGACAGCGTGCGCAGCAGGCGTTTGGCCACGACGACCTCGACGGCCCACAGCAACGTCGCGGCCAGGACGTCCAGTTGGCCTCGGGAGAGGGCCAGTCCCCCCACGCCGCCCGCGAACATGATTTCGCCGGCGACCAGGAGCAGGATGGCCGCGACGTTCCACCACTGCACCCGCTCTCGCAAGATCGGCACCGCCAGCAGCGCGACCCACAGCACCAAGGTATCTCGACAGAAGGCCGCCGACGCCGGTGAGGTGATAGCCAGTCCGTTGAAAAAGAGCACGAACGCGAGCCCGCCGCCGATGACGCCGACGTACGCCAGCCCCAGCCAATGGCCCACACCGCGCCGAGCGCCGTTGGAGGGCGACGCCGTCACGAAGCGGCCACCGGCGCAGGTTACCCGGCGCCGTCGCAGCCGTCCACCGGCCACGGCGACCACCACCAGGACGGTAGCCGCCACGATGTTCTTCGCCGTGGTGTACAGCGCCGGTGAGGCAAAGGAGTGCTCGCCGTAGCTGTTGACGAAGACCGACACACCGCTCACCAGCGCCGTGACACCGGCGACCGCGATCCCGGGCATGCCCTCGGACGTCGCTCGTGTCGCTTCAGCCGTCGTCATGAGATACCTCCGTTGTCTGGTGATTCGGATAGCAGCGCGCCCAGGCGAAGCTGCTCCACAGTGCGCTCAGCCTCGTCGGCGTCGAGACGGTCGATGACGTAACCGCTGTGCACGACCACCCAGTCGCCGGGCGCGGGAGTCGGGCCGTCCAAGGCGAGCAGTGACGCGCGCGTGATGACGCCATCGATGTTCTCGACCTGGACCATCTTCGAGCCGTCGACGCACCTGACCCTTTCGAGACAACTCAAGCACATGGGTGGACCTCCTTGATCAGTTCGACCACTCTGCGAACCGCTTCGGGCACCGCCGCCTGCACCGAAGGGCTCAGCCCCCGTCCCAGGTCGAAGCGCTCGCCCTCGATGCCCACCACCACCAATCGCGCCGGCGCCTGACCGAGCGCGCGGGCGAGGCGCAGCACGCCCGCGAGTCCGATTCCGTGGGTGCTCTGCGGTGCGGGCACCGCCGCTCCGTCGTCATGCGCGGACAATCGGGCCACGTCCATCTCCAGGACCCGCACCTGACCGGGCGGAGCACCCGACGCGACCGCGTCGACGATGACCACGAGGTCCGCGTTGTTCCACACGCCCAGCAGATCAAGGGGGTCGCCGATCGGACCGACGTCACGGGCGGAGGCCGCCTCGGTCACCGCACGTTCGGCGACGACCGAACCGACGCCATCATCGCGCCGGAACTCGCTGCCCAATCCGGCGACGACCACCGTGGCGTGACCCGCTGGCGCGCTCACGATCGCTCCATCGTCAGGTCAAGGAAGTGTGCCGCGCACGAGATGCACGGGTCGTGGTTGCGCACCGACTGCTCGCAGCGCCACTGGAGCTCCTCGTCGCCGAGGGCGAGACCGCCCTGGACAACGCGACGCAGGTCGTCCTCGATGGTGAGCTGGTTCTGAGAGGTCGGTGGCATTATCCGGGCCCGGCGGATGACGCCCCGTTCGTCGATGTCGTACTGGTGTAGCAGCAGGCCCCGGGGCGCTTCGGTGACGCCGGTGCCGGTGGCGGCGCGGGCGTTGAATTCCAGGGCGGGCGGGGCCGGTGCCTCGTACCGCTCGACCAGGGCCAGGGCCTCGTCGCAGGCGAAGACCAGTTCCACCGCGCGCACCACGATGCTGCGAAACGGGTTGGTGCAGGGCGCGCGCAGCCCGGCGCGAGCGGCCGCTTCGCGCGCCAGCGGGGGGAGGCGCTCGTAATTCAGGGCGAAACGGGCCAGTGGTCCGGTGAGGTAGTGACCGCCCTCGAGCGTCGCGTGCAACGCGGTCGAACGGGCCACGTGCTCCTCGTTGACCAGTGCGGCGAACTGCGCCGCGCTGACGTCGAGTCCGTCGGACGACGTCGGTCGGCCCCCGTCGATGGCGTAACGGCCCGGCTGAACCAGGGCCACGAATCGGTAGTCGCCGTCAACGTCGGGAATATCGAACCCCGAGACCCACTCAACCGTCTCGAGTGCCTGGTCGCGAGCCCGGCGAAGCGGTTCGGCCAGCGCGGCGATCGCGGCGCGGTCGGGGGATCGATAGAAGCCCCCGACGCGCACGTTGACCGGGTGCACGGCCCGGCCCCCCACGCGCTGCATCACCAGATTGCCGGTGCGCTTGATGTCGAGGCCGCGCGCGACGGCCACCGGGTCGCGTTCGGCCAACTGCACCGCGTCAGCGCACCCGAGGAAATCAGGTGCGTGCAGCAGGTAGATGTGCAGTGCGTGGCTCTGGATCCACTCGCCGCAGTACAGCAGCCGGCGTAGGTCCGAGAGCGGACCGTCCACGGTAACCCCGCAGGCGTCCTCCATCGCGAGGCAGGCCGACATCTGATAGGCGACGGGGCAGATGCCGCAGATCCTCGCCGTGATATCGGGCGCCTCGGTGAAATGACGCCCTACCAGCAGGGCCTCGAAGTAACGCGGCGGCTCGAAGATGTCGAGGGCCACGTCGCTGACCAGACCGTCTCGTACCTGCACGCGCAGCGAACCCTCCCCCTCCACCCGGGCGATCCCCTCGGCGCTGATCGTGCGCGTGCGTGCACCGCGGTGGGTCATGGTCGCGCCCCTCGTCGAACGACGGGATTCGCCAGTCGTGTAGCGCGGGCGTTGAAACGCTCGGAGAATCCCGGCGCCGCCACGTTGAAGGTGCCGTAGAAGCGCTCCAGCTCCTCGTCACTCTGGCCGAGCTGCGCCAGACGGGTCGACAGGGCGATGGTGTTGGCGCCTACGGTGGGCCCGAAGCACCCAAAGCAGCCGCGGCCGATCGACGGGCAGAGCGCGCCGCAGCCGGACCGAGTCACCGGACCGAGGCACGGCGTCGACCCGGCGACCAGCAGGCAGACGGTGCCGCGAGCCTTGCATTCCTGGCATACGGAGTAGGACGCGATGGCCGGGCGCCGCCGCGCGAGGAACGCCAGCACGACTTCGAGCAGCTGCCCGCGGTCGATGGGGCACCCGTGCAATTCGTAGTCGACGGCGACGTGCGACGAGATCGGGGTCGACGTGTCGAGCGAGTCGAGGTATTCGGGATGGGCGTAGACGACGCCCGCATACTCCCCCGCGCTCGAGAAGTTTCGCAGAGCCTGGATCCCCCCGCTGGCGGCGCAGGCGCCGATCGTCACGAGGTAACGCGAGTTGGCCCGCACGGCCAGGATGCGCTCGGCGTCGGCGGCCGTCGTGATCGACCCTTCGACGAGCGAGATGTCGTACGGGCCCTCGACGCTCGCACGAGACATCTCGCCAAAGTGGGCGATGCGCAGCGCGCCGGCCAGGGCCAGCAATTCGTCCTCACAGTCCAGGAGGCTCAGTTGACAGCCGTCGCACGACGCGAATTTCCACACGGCCAACGTAGGACGTTCCCGGTCCACGTCGACGGCGATCACCGTTCACGCTGCTTGATCAGTTCGGCCACCAGACCGCCGTAGGCAATGACCGGGCCGTCTCGGCACAGGAGCACCGGACCGAGCTGACAGTGGCCACACCAACCGATTCCGCACTGCATGTTGCGCTCGAGCGACACCAGAATCTCCTGCGGCTCGACCCCGAGGTTGACGAGGGCGCGCGCCGTGAAACGCATCATGATCTCGGGCCCACAGATCAGGGCCCTCGACTTGGCCGCGTCAAAGCCGGCGCCGTCGAGCAGCGAGGTGACCAGCCCGACCCGTCCGGTCCAGGCGCCGTCGGCGCGATCGACCGTCACGTCCACGTGCGCGCCTCGACGGGCCCAGGATTCCAGGTCGTCGCCGAAGACGACCTGAGACGGCTCGCGCGCGCCCACCAGCACGAAGACGCGACCCCCACCACGACGGCAGCGGCGCACCAGTTCCTCGACGGCCCCGCGCAGCGGGGCCAGGCCTATGCCTCCGGCGACGACCACCGTGTCACGGCCGTCGTCGCTAGCGGCGCCCGCCGCGGCCACGCCCCAATCGGTCCCGAAGGGACCGCGCACGCCTACGAGGTCGCCCTCGCGGCTGCGGGCGAGCGCGCCCGAGACGGCACCCACGTCACGGATGCTGTGGCGCAGCAGACCCTCACTCGGCGCACCGCTCATGGAGATGGCCACCTCGCCCACACCCAGCGCCGTGAGCATGTTGAATTGGCCACAGCGAAAGCGCATGGTCGCGCCGTCGAGTGGCTCGAGCAACAGCGTCGTGACGTCATCGGTCTCGCGAATCCGTTCGACCACCCGGTGCGCCCGGGGCGTCATCGCGTCCGATGTCGCGACCGTGGGGGTCTCGCCCGACAACGAGGACGGCGTCTTAGCGCCCACGGCCACTCCCGTAGAGATCGAGCAGGCGCAGGCGGGTCGCTTGGAGGCGCTCGAGCAGCGTGACCGAGACCCTCGAGAGCAGGGCGAAGCCCAGCGCGGGATCGCTCGACGCCTTGGCCCGAAGGCACGCGCCGTCGACCGCGATGCAGCCCACGGGCTCCTGGGCCCTCGCGTCGAAGGTCCAGTGGTAGGGCGGCACGAGCCAACTCCATCCCACCACGTCACCGCGGGCCACGGTTTCGATCACGATGGCGCCCCGTCCCGGGGCGTGCACCTCGATTGACACGTGTCCCCGGCGAACCAGGTA
This sequence comes from Acidimicrobiales bacterium, assembly GCA_050010495.1. Classification (GTDB taxonomy): domain Bacteria; phylum Actinomycetota; class Acidimicrobiia; order Acidimicrobiales; family RAAP-2; genus RAAP-2. The sequence continues at coordinate 23,962 of JBEKKW010000013.1, read as the reverse complement.
GAAGGTGTCAGCGCTCGCCCCCTCCGCGCAGAGCAGCTCTCCGGGCGCGAACACCACGTTGGACGCGCAGCCCCCAATGAGTGCGAGCATCTCTTCGTCCATCCCCGCGGTGAACGGGTGGGCCCGGAGAATCTCGCTCATCTCAACCTTCACGGGTCACCTCCGGCGAATCGCCGCCAGCCCGCGCGCCGTCGGAGCGCGCGATGGCCGCCGACTCTTCAGTGATGTCGATTCCCACCGGGCACCACACGATGCACCGACCGCACCCGACGCAGCCTGACGTGTCGAACTGGTCCCACCAGGTCGACAACTTGTGGGTCATCCACTGGCGGTACCGCGACGAGGTCGACGCCCGCACCGCGCCGCCGTGCAGGTAGGAGTGCTCGAGGTCGAAGCACGACGACCAGGCCCGTCGACGCTCGACGACACCGGCGAGATCGCTGGTGTCGTGAACGTCGCTGCAAAAGCAGGTCGGGCAGACCATGGTGCAGTTGCCGCACGAGAGGCAGCGCTCGGCGACGTCGGCCCACCGTGGGTGGTCGAGGTTACGCGCGAGCAAGCGAGCGAGGTCGGGCGAGGGCAACGAGCGGGTGATGCGCTGCGTGGAGCGTTCCAGGATACGCGAACGAGCGGCGAGATCGGCGGCCGACGCCTCACTTGTCGCCAGGGTCGCGAGCGCCTCGGCGCCACGCGATGAACCGCAGCGGACGACAAAACGGTGGCCCCGCCCATCGGACAACTCCGTCAGCGCCAGGTCGAAGTTGTCCTCAATGCCCGGTCCGCTCTGCGTGGAGGGGCAAAAACAGGTGTCGGCGGGTGCCGCGCACTCAACGACGGCGATGAAACTCCTCGCGCGTGACGTGGCGTATTGGTGGTCACGGTACGGGCCTTCGGCGAGCACCCGGTCGAGCACGTCGAGGGCCGCGACGTCACAGGGGCGCGCCCCCACGATGGCCAGTGGGGACGCCGGCGCCTCGGGGGCCCTGAAGACGACCGTGGCGCCGACCGTCTCGCTGGACCACATCACTTGGGACGAAGGGAAGAACTCCGCTTTCCACGATTGGGGCCCGACGGCCCAACCGAAGAGCTCCTCGTCCTCGGTCGACTCGGTCCGGTAGTGGGCCGGAGCTTGAGCGTCGTGCACGCCTCGGGGCAGATCGGCGCGCGACTCGACGGTTCCGGGCACTATCGCGCCGTCGCGCAGCGTCGGGCCTTTGACCTCGTAGCCGAGGTCGCGCAGGCGAACCACCAGATGGTCGAACTCGCCCACGTCCATCACGACCACGTCGCCGACTCGAGGTTCCTCACGGCGCGCCGCGTCAGCGCTCATGAGTGGCTATCCCCTGGTCAGCACGGCTACGAACGCCCGTCGTCCCCCATGGGTGGATCTCTGGCGTCACGACTTGGCCCCCGATCACTCTTGACTGCGCCAAAAGTCTGCATCAGGGGCCCGGCGGGCCACTAGGGCAAAATGTCACCTTCTTCGTCGGCGCCGCGTCGGTGATCGGCACGGCCGCCACCACGGGTTCGGACAAGGCTGGTCGTCCGCCGTTGCGCCCGATCGAACCTCTCCGGTCGCGACGTCACACCCGTCGCGGGCAGTTCAGTCCTCGTTGCCCCCGGTGGTCTCCATGAGTCCCGCGATCATGTTGACCACGGTCGGGTCGGTCAACGTCGTGACGTCGCCCAGTGAGCGGTTTTCGGCTACGTCGCGCAGCAGGCGACGCATGATCTTGCCCGAGCGGGTCTTGGGCAGTTCGGGGGTCAGGATGATCTGACGGGGCTTGGCAATCGGACTGATGACCTTGGCGACGTGCATTCGCAGCTCCTCGATCAACACGACCTGGTCCTTGCCCTCGTCCTCGGCCGAGAGCTTGAGTGTGACGAAGGCGACGATGGCCTGTCCCGTGAGTTCGTCGCTCGCGCCCACCACGGCCGCCTCGGCCACCGCCGGGTGCCCGACCAACGCGTGTTCCACCTCGGTCGTCGAGAGACGGTGGCCCGAGATGTTCATCACGTCGTCGATGCGCCCGAGCAGCCAGAGATCGCCGTCCTCGTCACGCTTGGCCCCGTCGCCGGCGAAGTACTTGCCCGGGAATCGGGACCAGTAGGTCTCCTTGAAGCGCTCCGGGTCGCCGTAGATGCCCCGGGTCATCGAGGGCCAGGGACTGGTGATGACCAGGTAGCCGCCCTCGCCGTTGCCGACCGAGTTGCCGTCGTTGTCCACCACGTCGACGTCGATCCCGGGGAAGGCCTTCATCGCGGCGCCCGGCTTCGTCGTCGTGATCCCGGGCAGCGGCGTGATCATGATCGCGCCGGTCTCGGTCTGCCACCAGGTGTCGACGATGGGGCAGTTCCCGCCGCCGACGTTGGTGCTGTACCAGATCCACGCTTCGGGGTTGATCGGTTCGCCCACCGTGCCGAGCAGGCGCAGGCTCGACAGGTCGCGGCTGTTGGGGTGCTCGTGACCCCACTTCATGAGCGTGCGGATCGTCGTCGGCGCCGTGTAGAGAATGGTCACCTTGAGCGCCTCGATGATGCGCCACCAGCGGTCCCGGCCGCCGGAGTCGGGCAGGCCCTCGTACATCACCTGGGTCGTGCCGTTGACGAGCGGACCGTACACGATGTAGCTGTGCCCGGTGATCCATCCGATGTCGGCCGCCGTCCAGCCGATGTCGCTATCGGGCTTGACGTCGAAGATGTAGCGGTAGGTGGTCGCCACCTGGGTCAGGTAGCCGCCCGTAGTGTGGAAGATGCCCTTGGGCTTGGCCGTCGTGCCCGAGGTGTACATGATGAACATCGTGTGTTCCGCGGGGAAGAACTCGGGCGTGTGCTGATCGCTCTGGGACTCGACGACGTCGTGCCACCAGTGGTCGCGACCCTCGACCCAGTTGACCTCTCCCCCCGTGCGGCGCACCACCAGCACGGCCTTGACGTTGGGGCAACTCGCCAGCGCGTCGTCGACGGCCGGCTTGAGCGGCGCGGGCGAACCGCGGCGAAAGGCGCCGTCGGCGGTGACGACGAAGGTGCAGTCGGAGTCCAGGATTCGACTCGAGAGCGCCTCGGCGGAGAAGCCCGCGAAGACGACGGAGTGGATGGCACCGAGGCGCACGATGGCGAGCAGCGTCACGACGGCCTCGGGGATCATCGGCATGTAGACAGCCACGCGGTCGCCGGTCTTGACGCCCAACTCGGTCAGCGCGTTGGCCGCCTTGCAGACCATCTGTTGAAGCTGGGCGTAGGTGATGGTCCGCGACTCACCCTCGGCGTCGCCGACCCAGTGGTAGGCCACCTTGTCGCCCTTGCCGGCGGCGACGTGGCGGTCCACGCAGTTCACACTGGCGTTGAGAGTCCCGTCACTGAACCATTTGGCGAAGGGCAGGTCCCACTCGAGGCTCTTGGTCGGCGCCTTCTCCCAGGTCAGGCGGTCGGCTTGGGTACGCCACCACGCGACCGGGTCGGCCGCGGCCTCCTCGTAGATTGACGGTTGGGCGTTGGCGTTCTTGGAGAATGCTTCGCTCGGTGCGAAGGTGCGCGTCTCTGCTAGCCACGCTTCTAGTTTCGCTTCAGTCATGTGTCCCCCACTTGTTCACTCACTTGTCCCCGAACGGGGTCGAAAAACTCCTCTTCTGTGCACAGTAACGCCCCGGGACCCGCAGTGCCAAACAGCGCCCGAGCCAGAGGCTGGGCGCTGTTTGGCAACTAGGCCGGTGACGTCACCGGTACCGGGTACTACTTGTTCAGTGGACCTACTGGCAGTACGACCTTGCCGTGGGTCTCGTTGACCACCCCGGCCATCGAGCCGTACCACGCGAGTAGCGCCGTCAACAGCCCTAGGTAACCACCGGTCTTGACCCAGCCACTGCTGCCCGCTCCCCAGTTACCAATGGTGAGGGCAACGAAGGTGAGGGTCAGAGCGATGAAGACCAACAAGACCACGGTGTTGGTCTTCGATGCGGCCACGGTCATGTACGCCGTGAAGATGGTCCAGCCCAGCAGGAAGATCGCCACCGTGTCCGTGCCCGGCGGAATCGCCGGAATCTTCAGGATGATGTAGAACGCGATCCAGAAGGCACCGTATGAGGTGAACGCAAGCGCACCGAAGGTGTTCTTGCGAACGAACTCCCACATCCCCGCGGCGAACTGCGCGGTGCCACCATAAATCAGTGCCAACGCGAGCGCCGCTGAGGCGCCACCGCCGTGCCACCAGCCCGCGTTAGCGGAACTGAGGCAGAAAGTGGTCATAGCAAATGCGGCTAGTCCTAACGGCGCCGGATCTGCAACTTTGTGTTCCATTAATAAACCCCCCAAAATTAGGTTCACTACGAGTCACCGGGTTGATGACCCACCTTTGATTTAACACCAACTTGAACCTTCAAGGTTGCCTAAATTGACGAAATTGTTGCACGAACGCACAATTGAGTGCCGCTTACCCCGAGGTAACTATGAACGGCGCCGCGGAAGGCGGTGCGTGGGCCGTGCCGTAGGGCCCGTCGTCGAACGTCGCAGGATTAACCTTCGAGTTAATCGAGCGCGTCGCGAAAGGCCGCGACGAAGCGCTCCACCTCTTCGACGCTGGCCCCGTCGAGGATGCGGCGAACGATCGCGGAACCGATGATCACGCCGTCGCTGTCGCGCGCGGCCTCTCGCGCCTGCTCCGGCGTGGTGATCCCGATACCAACGTAGGTCGGTATGTCGCACACGTCGCGCACCGCCGCGACGACCCGTTGAGCCTGGCCGATATCGGCCGCCTCGCCGGTGACGGCCATGCGGGCCTGGGCGTAGACGAACCCCTCGCTGGCGCCCGCCACGCGGGCGACGCGCTGCGGCGGGGTCGACGGGGCGACCAGGAAGATCGTGGCGACGTCACGCTCGGCGCAGGCCCCCCGCCACGGGTCGGCCTCCTCGAGGGAGAGGTCCGGCACGATCGCGCCGCCGATGCCGCTCTCGTGCAGCTTGCCCGCGCACCGTTCGAGTCCGTAGTGGTGCACGATGTTGTAGTAGGTCATCGCGACCAACGGCACCGTAGCGCTCAGCGAGGCCAGGTCGCTGCACAACGAGTCGAGCGTCGTGCCGGCCTCCAGCGCGTGCAGCGCACCCTCCTGGATGACGACGCCATCCATCATGGGGTCCGAGAAGGGGACGCCGATCTCCACGGCGTCGGCCCCGGCGTGCACGGCGGCCTCGACGTAGCGCACCCAGTCCGGCGTCAGCCCGGCGACGAAGTAGGGCACCAGGGCCTTGCGCCCCCCGTCGCGCACCCGTCGCAGGTCTACCTCGAGGTTCTTCACTGTTCGTCGTCCAGGATGGCGCGCACCTGGGCCACGTCCTTGTCGCCGCGTCCCGAGAGGTTGAGCAGCACGATCGATCCCGTGGGAATCGATCGGCCGGCCTCGCGGGCGAGCCACGCCACGGCGTGCGCCGGCTCCAACGCGGGGATGATGCCCTCAAGCTCGCTGAGCAGTTGTAGGGCCGGTACGACGTCCTCGTCGCCAATGGCGTGGTACTCGGCCCGCCCGCTCTCGGCCAGGTGGGCGTGCTCGGGCCCGATGCCGGGATAGTCGAGGCCGGCCGAGATGCTGAAGGCCTCCTCGATCTGGCCGAACTCGTCCTGCATCAAGAGCGACCGCATGCCGTGCAGCACGCCGGGCGAACCCTTGCCGACGGCCGACCCGCCGGCCGCCTCGATGCCCACGAGCCTCGCGCGGGAGTTGGCGAAACCGGCGAAGACGCCGGCCGCGTTGGACCCGCCCCCGACGCAGGCGACCACGAGGTCGGGCGTGCCCACGCCGAGCTCGTCGAGCTGGGCCGCGGCCTCGCGCCCGATGATGCTCTGCATCTCGCGCACCATCCAGGGGAAGGGGTGCGGACCCATCACCGAGCCAATGCAGTAGTGGGTGGTGTCGACGCAGGTGACCCATTCGCGCAGCGCCTCATTAACGGCGTCCTTGAGGGTCCGGCTGCCCGACGTGACCGGTACGACGCGCGCGCCGAGCAGGCCCATGCGAAAGACGTTGAGGATCTGACGCTCGGTGTCGACCTCGCCCATGAAGACCGTGCACTCCAGTCCGAGACGGGCCGCGGCCGTGGCCGTCGCGACACCGTGCTGTCCGGCGCCCGTCTCGGCGATCACGCGCGGCTTGCCCATGCGCTTGGAGAGCAGTGCCTGACCGATGACGTTGTTGATCTTGTGCGACCCGGTGTGCGCGAGGTCCTCGCGTTTGGCGAAGATTCGAAGGCCGAGCCGCTGCGACAGTCGTTCGAGTGGCGTCACCGGAGTCGGTCGCCCGGCGAACTGGCGCAGCACGCGGTGGTACTCCTCGAGGAAGAGGGGGTCACTCCAGGCGTCGACGAAGGCCTCCTCCAGCTCCAGGCAGGCCGGCATCAACGCCTCGGGAACGAAGCGCCCACCGAAGCTGCCGAAGTGGCCGTGTTCATCGGGGGCCGTCATGAAGGCCGAGTTGTCAGCCACGTCGCTCCTCTCGGTCCTCGAAGCGCGCCCGCGCGTTCGCCACGAAGTCTCGCACGAGCACGGGATCCTTCTCACCGGGCGAGCGTTCGACGCCCGACGAGACGTCGACGCCCCAGACGCCGGTTGCGCTGATGGTCCCGGCCACGTTGGCCGGGTTGAGGCCGCCGGCGGCGATCACCGGCCGTCGAAAGGCCCGGGCGGCGAGGTCGGGCCACTCGTGCGCGTCACCGCTGCCCGGGGCCGGACCGTCGAGCAGCACGGCGTCCACCATCGCCTCGTCGAAGCGGTCGAACTCCTCCGCCCCCACCGTCAGCGCCTTGATGATCGCCACGCCGCGGGCGCGTAGGGCGTCGATGAGGTCGTGCTCCAGCGTGCCGTGGACCTGGGCCACGTCGACGCCCGTCGCGTCGACCCCGTCGAGGATGAACTGGGGCTCGTTGTGTCGAAAAACGGCCACGCGCAGCACGAGTCCCTTGGTGGCCTGCGCGATCTCGTTGGCCCGCTCCTGGCTCAGTCGACGGGTCGACTGAGCCAGGATCAGTCCAATCGCGTCAGCACCGTAGGCGGCGGCGTCGAGAGCGTCGGCGACCGTCGTGACGCCGCAGATCTTCACGAATGACGCTCCGGCGAGGCTAGGCACGCGCCACCCTGGCGACACCGGCGAAGGTGCGCACGGCCTGCACGCGATCGCTCGCGCGAATGAAGCTCTCGCCCACCAGCACGGCGTCAAAGCCGGCCCGCGCCGCGCGCTCGACGTCGCTCACGGTACGAAGTCCGGACTCCGCGACCGTGACGACGTCGGGCGGTAACGACTCGATCACCTCGGCGGCCCGATCGGCGTTCACGTCGAACGTGCGCAGGTCGCGTTGGTTGACACCGATGAGGCGGGCCCCGACGTCGAGCGCCCGTCGGGCCTCTTCGTGGTCGTGGACCTCGACCACCACCGCGAGTCCGCACTGCACCCCGACCGAAGAGAGCAGCGCCAGTTCTTCGTCGTCGAGCGCCGCCACGATCAACAAGACGGCGGCGGCGCCCATCTCGGCGGCGTCGAGCACGTCGTTGGCGCACACCGTGAAGTCCTTGCGCAACAGGGGCAGGTCGGTCTCGGTCCGTGCGACGGCCACGTCCTCACTCGATCCGGCGAAGTGGGGTCCGTCGGTCAGCACCGAGATCGCGCTCGCTCCGCCGGCCGTATAGTCGCGGGCCACCTGGGCGACGTCGAGGTCCTCGTCGAGCCAGCCCTTAGACGGCGAGCGGCGCTTGACCTCGGCGATCACCTTGACGTTCGACGTCGCGTCGGGCGCGAGCGCGTCGACCAGCGAGGCACCGCGGTAGTGCACGCCGCCCAGTCGCTCCTGCCAGAGCCGAGTATCCCGTTCGGCCCGTTCACGGTGATAACGCACGATGTCGTCCAAATAGGTCGCCGTCATCTTTGAATCGTAGCGGCGGCGACCACGCGTACGTTCACGGCTATCTTGTCGCTATGCCATCAGCGAGCGACGTGCCCCGATCGTGACCGGCTCGTTTTCCCTCGACGTGCTCAACCCACTCGTGCGCGGCACCGACCTCGAACGGGTCGAGGCCCGAGAGGCGTTGGCCCTCATCCTCGACGGCCAGATCGACGCCGTCTTGATCGCGTCGTTCCTCACCGCCCTCACCGCCAAGGGCGAGACGGCCGACGAGATGACCGGTTTCATCGACGCGATGATCGCCGCGGCCGACACCTTCCACATCGGCCCCGAGGCCATCGACATCGTCGGCACCGGCGGCGACCAACTGCACACGGTCAACATCTCGACGATGGCGGCGTTCGCGGTCGCGGGCTGCGCCGTGCCGGTCGCCAAGCACGGCAACCGCGCCGCGTCCTCCTCCGTTGGCTCGGCCGACCTGCTCGAGGCCTTGGGCGTTCGTCTCGACGCCCCGGCCGAGGTGGTGCGGGCCTGCGTCGAGGGCGCGGGCATCGGGTTCCTCTTCGCGCCCACGTTTCATCACGCCCTCGGTAATCTCACGCCCATTCGCCGGGCGTTGGGCTTTCGCACGGTCTTCAACGTGCTCGGTCCCCTGGCCAACCCCGCGCTCGTCGAACGGACCCTCGTGGGTGTCGCGCAGGCCACGCTGCTCGACAAGATGGCCCACGTGCTCCAGACCCGCGGCATACGCCTCGCCTACCTCGTGCACGCCGACGACGGCCTGGACGAGCTCTCCCTCGGATCTCCGAGCACCCTCTACACGGTCTCCCCCGACGGCGTCACGGTCGTGCGCCTCGACGCCGGCGAGCAGCTCGATCGACGCCACAGCGCGGCGTCCCTGCTCGGCGGCGACACCCGCGAGAACGTGGCGGCCGTGCACGCCTTCCTGGACGCCACCCCGGGGGCCGTCTTCGACGTCGCCTGCGCCAATGCGGCGCTCGCCCTCATGGTGGCCGGGCGGGCCGCGACCCTCGTCGACGGGTTCGAACTGGCCAGTGCGAGCGTGCGCGAGGGGCGGGCCCGCCGCGCGCTGGAGCGACTGGTCGAAATCTCCAACGCCTAGAGCGGGCGCAGCTGCTCTCGATAGCGCCGGGCGTTCATCACGTAGAGCGCGGCGCTGCGGCGGATCTCGTCGTGGTCGCTCGCGCCCGGGCGGATCTGCGCCGGCACTCCCATCGCGACGGCCCCTTCGGGCACCTCCATGCGGTTGCGCACGACCGCTCCGGCGGCGACCGTCGCGCCGTGACGCACGATCGCGCGATGCAGCACGATCGAACCGGAGCCGATGAGGGCCCCGTCGTGCACCACGCAGCCTTCGAGGTGGGCCAGGTGCCCGATGACGCAGTCGTCGCCGATCACCGTGGGAAACTCCTCGACGGCGTGCACGACGGCGCCGTCCTGGATCGAGGTCCGCGCACCGATCAGCACCGTCCCGTAGTCGCCGCGCAGCACCGCGGTCGGCCAGATCGACGAATCGGCGCCGATGCGCACGTCGCCGATCACCACGGCGTCAGGGTGCACGAAGGCGTCGGCGTGAATGTTCGGAACGCGGTCGCCCAGGGCGTAGACGGGCATGGCACTCTCCTATCGGCTCAGCCACGAAACTAACTGATAGATGCGCCAGATCACGTAGATGATCGTCACGACGATGAAGAAGCGCCACCGCCACGGGATGGGCTGGCGCCGCGTCTCCTCGGCCTCGCCGCCGCACACCTCGCAAGTCTCGCCCTCGACCGGGCGGTCGCACGTCTCGCACCAGCGCGCCACTATTCGACCCGCACGCGCACCCGCAGCGGCTGCGAGCCGAGCTCGAAGCGCTCGCGCAGCGATCGCTCCACGTAGCGCAGATACGTCGCGGGCAGCTTGCCGGCGACGAACAGGGTGAAGGTCGGCGGCTCGATGGCGCCCTGGACGGCGTAGCGGATCTTGCCGGTCGGGGCCGGCTGCTTGATCTGCAGGTCCCGGATGGCCCGATTGAGGGCCCCCGTCGGGACGCGCTTGACGTAGTCGGCGGCCGCGATCGACAGGGCCGGCAGGATCCGGTGCACGCCCTTGCCCGAGGTGGCCGTCGTCTTCATGACCGGCGCGTCGCCCAGGAAGGCCAGCTTCTCGCCCACGCTCGCGAGCACCCCGTCACGCTCCTCCACTCCGACCAGTTCCCACTTGTTGAGCACCACCAGCGAGGGGCACCCGGCCGCGCAGATGCGCTCGGCCAGGCGCTGGTCCTGGCCGGTGGCGCCGGTGGTGGCGTCGATGACGAGGATCGCGATATCGGCCCGGTCGAGGGCGTCGAGGCTGCGAAGCACGGCGTAGGTCTCGAGGCCGGCGGCCGTCTTGGCCCGGCGGCGCATCCCGGCCGTGTCGATGAAGCGGATGAGCCCGACGTCGGTCTGCACGACCGTGTCGATGGCGTCGCGCGTCGTGCCGGGCAGGTCGTGCACGACGGAGCGCTCCTCGCCGATGAGCTGGTTGAAGAGGGTCGACTTGCCGACGTTGGGCCGGCCCACGATGGCCACGCGCAATGCCCCGTCGTCGTCGGCCTCGGCGGCGCGTTCGACCTCGATCTGCTCGCCCAGCTGGTCGACGATGTGGTCGAGCAGGTCGCCCGACCCCCGACCGTGCAGGGCGCTGACCGTGAAGGGATCGCCGGCGCCGAGCCGGAGGAACTCCCAGCTGTTGGCCTCGTGCTGGGTGTCGTCGACCTTGTTCACCACCAGTACGACCGGGCGGCCGCTGCGCAGGGCCCAGCGCGCGGCGTGGGTGTCCTCGTCGACCAGGCCGGTCGTCACGTCGGTCACCAGCAAAACGAGGTCGGCCCCGGCGAGGGCGGCCTCGGCCTGCTGGGAGACCTTGCCCTCGAGGTCGCTGCCCTTTTCGAGCCAGCCCCCGGTGTCGATCACGTCGAAGGTCAGTCCGCGCCACTCGACCTCGACGGCCTTGCGGTCGCGGGTGACGCCGCGGTGCTCCTCGACGACGGCGACCCGCTTACCGGCGAGCCGGTTGACCAGGGAGGACTTGCCGACGTTGGGACGGCCGACGATGACGACCTGGGGCCTCACGTGCGCACCAGTTCGCGCCGTGACACCAGGTCGAGCGTCGCGCGCAGGTCCTGGCCGGTCGTGCGCACGGTGACGACCCGGTGGGCGAGGTCCTCGAGGCCGAGGCCGTCGAGGAAGCGGCCCTCGGAGAGGCAGACGTCGGGCACCAGGCAGACCGTCGAGGTGGGCACGTCCGCCAGCGCCCGGTTGAGGTCCTGGCCCGTCAGGAGCCCGGCCACCTTGATATTGCCGGCGAAGTAGTCGTTCTTCACCGCCAGCACGCCGACGTCGCCGTAGCCGTGACGCTCGAACAGGTCGCGCAGGATCGGGGCCGCGTACTCCCCGGTCACCACCAGAACCTCCTCGCCGAACTCCAGCGCCGTGTCGGCCCCGTGCGGGGCCCGGTAGCCCCAGGCCGGCGCGCCGTCGATCGACTGGAAGAAGCCGGTCCCGAGCTTGGCCATCTCGGACTGCTCGACGAAGCTCTCGAGGAACGCGGCGACGAGCCCGATGCCGTTCTCGGCCTGGTCCAGGCTCTCGAAGGCGCCGGCCGGGGGCGGGTCGAGCCCGGCCACGAGGTAGAACTCGTCGCTGGCGAAGACAGTAACGCGGCCCAGGACGTCGCGGGTCAGCCTCTGGTAACGCTGCGCGAGTTCGACGACGTGTCGGGCCTCGCCCTCGGTGTGCGAGCGCATCGTCTCTTCCATCGAGAAGGCGCTCACCCCCACCGGCACCAGGGCGACCGAGGCCAACTCGGGGTAGAGCGAGAGCACGTCGTCCAGGGTGCGCTCGAGGTGGGCGCCGTCGTTGACCCCGGGGCAGACGACGACCTGAGCGTGGACTTCAATGCCGGCGCGCAGCAGCTCGCGCAGCCAGCGCAGGCTGGTCGCCCCTCGGGGGTTGCGCAGCATCTCGGCGCGCAATTCGGGATCCGTCGTGTGAATCGACACGTAGAGGGGCGAGAGGCCCTCTACGACGATGCGCTCGAGGTCGAACTCGGTGAAGCGCGTCAGCGTCGTGTAGTTGCCGTAGAGGAAGGAGAGTCGAAAGTCGTCGTCCTTGACGTAGAGCGAACGGCGCATGCCTTTGGGCAGCTGGTAGATGAAGCAGAAGGAGCAGTGGTTGTCACAGGTGCGGATGCGGTCGAAGACGGCTGAGTCGATCGAGAGGCCCAGGGGCTGGCCGAGCGACTTGTGCACGGTGACCTTGCGGGCCAGGGGGTGACCGTCGCGCCTGACGACGAGGGTCACCGTCTCGCCGTCGATCAGCTGCTGGTACTCGATGATGTCGGTCGGCTCGCGGCCGTTGACCGAGACGAGCTCGTCGCCGACCGCGAGGTCGACCTGCGCGGCCGGCGAACCGTCCGAAATTGAGGAAATGAGTGCGCCCGACACCCTTCCAGCCTAGGACGTCAGGGAAAAAGCGGCCCGGTAGGCTGGGCCCGTGAGCGTCGACAAGGTTGTACTCGCCGCGCCGCGCGGGTTCTGCGCCGGCGTGGAGAAGGCCATCAAGGCCCTCGACTGGATGACGCGCATCTTCGACCCGCCGGTCTTTTGCTACCACGAGATCGTCCATAACCGCTTCGTCGTGGACTATTTCAAGTCGCTCGGCGTCGTCTTCGTCGACGACGTGGCCGACGTGCCCGACGGCGCTCCGGTGATGCTGAGCGCCCACGGGTCGCCGCCCCAGGTGATCGAGCGGGCCCGCCAGACCGGCGGCACGGTCATCGACGCCGTCTGCCCCCTGGTGACCAAGGTCCACCACGAGCTGAAGGTCCGCTCGCGCAAGGGCTACACCGTGCTCTACGTCGGACACGAGGGCCACGAGGAGGCCGTGGGCACCATGGCCGTCGCCCCCGAGTCGGTGCACCTCATCGAGTCGACGCAGGACATCGACGCCCTGAGCGGATACCGCGGCCCCTTCGCCCTGCTCAGCCAGACGACGCTCAGCCTCGACGAATGGCAGCACCTGCGCGAGTACGCCGAGGAGAAGTTCCCGGACATCTGGATGCCCAACCGCAGCGACCTCTGCTTCGCCACCACCAACCGCCAGGCAGCGCTGCGCTCCATCGCCGCGCACGCCGACGCCGTGGTGGTGATCGGTTCGGCCAACTCCTCGAACACGGTGGCGTTGACCCAGGTGGCCGAGGCCGTCGGCTGCCCGCGGGTGCTGCGCGTCAACCGCGCCTCGGAGCTGCCCAACGACCTGAGCGGCACCGTGGCCGTCACGGCCGGCGCCTCGGCCCCCGAGTCGTTGGTGAACGAGGTGCTCGAGTTCCTCAACCCCCTCCACGGCGTCGAGGTCAGCTCGGTCACGGTCGAGGACGAGTACTTCCCGCCCCCGCCGGAGCTACGCGAGATGCTCAAGACGCTCTCGGCAATCCTGGACCTGACGTTGGACACGCCCGAGGTCTCGACCTTCGACGGCCAGGCCGACCGCGAGTTCACGGCCGCCCAGGTCCTGTCGGCGGCCGGACGGTGATTCGAAGGGTCGAGGCCCCGAAGGCTAGAATCGCGGCGTGAAATCGAACGTCCATGAGGACATCGCGCCACGTGCAGTGTCGGCGCACGTGACGTTGCGATAGGACGAGGCGTGGCCCGCGAGGATCTGGAGAAGAGCCGCGTCGCGCGCCTGCGCACCCTGGCCATCGAGCAGGCGATGCAGCGCTTTGACGCGGAGTACCCCGACTACTCCCCCCACCCGATCCTCGCCTCGATCTGCGCCTACGAGGAGGAGGGCAACATCGGTGGCGTGCTCGACAAGATGCCGGCCACGGTCAACGGCGAGCCGTACACCACCCTGGTGGTCGTCGACGGGGGTCACGACAAGACGGCCGAGATCGCCCGCAGTTACCCCGGGGTCGTCGTGATCGAGTTCCCGGTCAACCTCGGCCATGGCGTGGCGCTGCAGGTCACCTACCGCTACTGCATCGACCACCACGTCTCCTACATCGTCACCCTCGACGCCGACGGCCAGAACGACCCGGCCGAGATCCCCCAGGTGCTGGCTCCCCTGCTGGCCGACGACGCCGATTTCGTGGTGGCCAGCCGGCGCCTCGGCACCGACGAGACCTCGGACCGCACCCGCAAGCTCGGTGTCTTCTTCTTCTCCTTCATCATGAACCGCATGACCGGGGCCACCCTGACCGACACCTCGACGGGGTACCGGGCGCTACGCGTGACGATGATGGCCGACGTCATCGACCGTCTCCAGCAGGAGCAGTACCAGACCGCCGAACTGCTGATCACGTGCCTGAAGCGGGGCTGGCGCGCTGCCGAGGTGCCCACGGTCTGGCACCCGCGCTTTTCGGGCACCACCAAGAAGGGCAAGAACTGGCTCTTCGGCTTCCGCTACGCCAAAGTGGTCTTTGGCACCTGGTGGCGCGAACGCTGACGGGCCCAGGACGGCACTGCATCGACTAGCACCAACGAGGCGCTACTCGATGCAGTGCCAACTACCCTGCACTGCTCAAGCGGTCACTCATTCACTCGCTTGATCGGGATACGGCGTGCCCCGCCGCTCGGCGAACCCGCCGGCAGCGCCATACGAATCTCCAGCACTCCGTCCTTGTACGTGGCGTCGATACTGGACTCGTCGACGCCCTTGGGAATCGGGACACTCCTCGTGAGCGACCCGTAGCGGAACTCGCTGCGGTGCACGTGCTTGCCACTGTTCTCGTGGGATTCGGTCTTCTCCACCGAGATCACGAGCGCGTCGTTCACGATATCTAGTTGCATGTCCTTTTCGGGATCGACGCCCGGCACCTCGGCGCGAACGACCACTTCACTACCGTCGTTGCACACCTCGACCTTGAATGCCTGACGCCCATCGCCATCGTGGAACATCTCGTCGAGCCACCGCAATGAAGGCCACGACAGGTTGGACCACATGGGAACGTCCAATTCCTGATTAGAAGATCTGGTCAGAACCATAATTTCCTCCATTCAGAAGTGACCACCGCCACACCTTGCGGTGGTGGCCGTGCTCCCAAAATTCAGGGTAGCGACCTACGTCGCGGACCGTTAGGGGCGAAAGTCCCATCGGCCGTGTCGACGACGGAGCGGCCGAAAGCTGCTTCGAGGCACGTCGCCACAGCGCCGTGACGTGACGTGACCGTGCACTACCCTTAGGTCGCGTCTCGACCGTGTCCGCGGCGAGGCGACACGGCGAACTGATCGCACGCGCGACGGTGCGAACGCGGGCGACGTTCCCACGACGCGGGCCCGCCGGTGGGTCGGCGAAAGGCAAGGTGAACCTGATGACGAGCCCGGAGTCGACAGTGCACGGCAACGACTTCGCAAGCGAACGGCGCGCCCTGGGCATGTCGATGATCTGCGGCCTGGTGCTCGCGGCGATCGGCATCGCGATCGGGGTGTTCATCGGCTCCCAGATCATCCTCTTCGACGGCTTCTACACCTTCTTGGGGATCGGACTGTCGTGGATGGCCTATCGGGTGTCGCACCTGGTGGCCTCGGGACCGACGTCGCGCTATCCCTTCGGCCGCGAGGCCCTGACGCCCCTGATCATCGGGGTCGAAGCCGTGGCCCTGCTCGCGACGTGCGCCTACGCCACCTTCAATGCCGTGCTGACCATCGTCGACGGCGGCGCCAAGCTGCCGGCCAGCTGGGGGGTCGGCTACGCCGGCGCCGCACTGGTCGTGCCGATCGGGCTGTGGTGGTGGATGCGCCGCACCGCGCGCACGTCCGAGCTGGTCGCCGCCGAAGCGACACAGTGGCTGGCCGGCGGGGCCCTGGGCCTGGCGATGCTGGTGGCCTTCCTCTTCGCCCACCTCATCATCGCCACGTCCTGGGCCCGGGCCACGCGCTACGTGGACCCCTCACTGGTGATCGCGGCCTGCCTGGCCTTCGCGGTGCCGCCGTTGCGCATGGTGCGCACCACTTTCGTCGAGCTCGTCGAGGGCAGTCCGCCGGCCGAGCTGGCCCGGCCGACGCGCGAGGCCGTTAACGAGGTGGCCGAGCTGTTCGGCCTCGGTGACCAGCACCTGCGCATGTCCAAGGTCGGTCGCAAATTCTACGTCGAAGTCGACTTCGTGGTCGACGACGGCTGGACCGTGCGTCAGAGCGACCAGGTGCGCCACGCCATCAACGAACGTCTGGCGGGGCTGCCCCACGACCTCTGGCTGACCGTCGAGTTCACGGCCGACCGCACCTGGGGCGCGTAGCCCTAGCGGCCGTCCAGGCTCTGGTGGTAGACCCGTTCGAGCTCGCGACGGAGTTCTTCGGTCTTCTCGCTGATCAGGGTGCGCGACACCCGTCCCTCGGATACCGGCGGCGCGATGGGCCTGCCGATGACGATGCGGATCTTGGTCGGACGGGGCAGCCAGTCGCTCTTGCCCATCGCCCGGTCGCTGCCGCCGATGCCCACCGGCACGACCGTCGCGCCCGTGCGCGCGGCGATGAACATCGCGCCGTCGGTGAGCGGCTCGACGTCTCGTCCGGCCTTGCGCGTGCCCTCGGGAAAGAGCACCAGGGCCTGGCCCTGGCCCAGCACGGCCAGCGCGGCGCGCATCGACTCGCGGTCGGTCGCCGCGCCGCGGTGCACGGGAAAGGCGCCCAGGTTGGCCAACAGGTGTCCGAACCAGCGCTGGTGGAAGAGCCCGTCCTTGGCCATGAAGAAGACCTTGCGCGGTGAGATGAAGAGGGTGAAGACGAAGTCCACGTTGGAGCGATGGATCGGCGCGATCAGCACCGGTCCCGTGAGGGGTATGTTCTCGCGCCCGATCACGCTTGGTCGAAAGAGGAGCCGCGACAGTCCCGAGAGCAGGGCCGCGACCACTCGATAGAGCGCGGTCTTGTCGGGGTTCAGTTCGAGCGTCGGTTCGTCAGACATTGGACTATCTCCCGCGCCACGTCGTCGGCGCTGCGTGCGGTCGTGTCGATGTACAGCGCGTCGTGCGCCTGGCGCAGTGGTGACGTTACCCGCGTCGAGTCGGCCTCGTCGCGGCGCTTGATCGAGTCGGCGCTCTCGTCGCCGCGCCGGCGGGCCCGCTCCTCGGCGCTGGCCGTCAGGTAGACCTTCAAGGTGGCGTCGGGGAAGACGACGGTGGTGATGTCGCGGCCCTCCACGACCGTGCCCCGGGGCTGGTCGTGGGCCCACGCCCGCTGGCGATCGACCATGGCGTGGCGCACGAGCGGGTTGGCGGCCACGACCGAGACCGCCACGTTCACGGCGTCGCTACGGATCTCGTCTTGGACGTCGCGACCGTTCACGCTGACCCTCGGCGAGGTCGTGAGCGCGAGCGTGGCGGCCAGGGCCCCGACGGCCGCCTCGTCGTTCACGTCGAGGCCGTTCGCCAGCACCTCGAGCGTCACCGCGCGGTACATCGCGCCGGTGTCGAGGAAGGACCAGCCCAGCTGATCGGCGACGCAGCGCGCGACGGTCGACTTACCCGAGCCGGCCGGCCCGTCGATGGCCACGATGCTGTCACTCACGTCAGCGCGGCCAGGTCGACGAAGAAGTCCGGATAGCTCGACGCGACCGTGTCGGCGCCACTGATGTCGCAGCCGTTTCCGGCGCAGCCGGCCACCGCGCTGGCCATCACGAGCCGATGATCGAGCGCGGCGTCGAAGGCGAAGGGGGCGAAGGCCGACGCCGAATCGAGTCCCTCGACGAAGAAGTCGTCGCCCTCCTCCCACACCCGGCACCCGAGCGCCAGGGCCAGCGCCAGGGACTGCGCGAAGCGGTCGGACTCTTTGACGCGCAGCTCGCCCATCTCGCGAAAGGCGCTGACGCCGCTCGCGGCCGCGGCGGCGACGCACAGTACGGGCACCTCGTCGAGGGACGGGACCTCGCGAGCGAAGACCTCCGTGCCGCGCAATTGTGAACTCTGGCTGACCAGTCTGACGCCGTCCCCGAGGGGCTCGAGCGCCAGCGCCGCGCCCATGCGCGCCAGGACCTCCACGAACCCGATCCGTTGCGGCGACGCGTCAATCGAGGTCACTTCGACCACGGCGCAGTCGTGGACGGCCCCGAGCACGGCGAAGAAGGCCGCCTGGGAGGGGTCGCCCGGTATGCGCCACGTCGTCGGTGTCGGCCGCCCCGGCGAGACGCGCACCACGCAGCCCTCGCCCTCGTCGGCGCTGGTGACCTGGAGCCCGCACCGAGCGAACATGTCCTCGGTGGTGGTGCGCGTGCGCACGTCCTCGTGCACCGTCGTGGGCCCGTCGCCGCGCAGGGCCGCGAACATGATCGCCGACTTGACCTGCGCGCTCGCGACCGGCACGCGGTAGTCGACGTGGGCCAGTCGGGCCGACCCGCGCACGTGCAGCGGCGCCGTCGTGCGTTCGCCCTGTCCGCGCAGGCGCGCCCCCATCAGCGTGAGGGGCACGGCGACCCGGTCCATGGGCCGGCGACTGAGCGACTGGTCCCCGACGAGTGTGTGCTCGCCCTCGATGGCGGCACTCACCCCCGCGACCAGGCGCATCGTGGTGCCCGAGTTGGCGCAGTCGAGGTCGGCGCCGCTCGGGTGCAGCCCCTCTTCGGGACCTTCGATGACGGCCGCGCCGTCCTCGTCGTGGCGCCGGGCGCCCAACTGCACGACGATCGCGCTGGTGGCGGCGACGTCGAGGCCCGGGGAGAGGCCGTGGACCGTGCTGACGCCGGGGGCCAGCGCCGAGAGCAGCAGCGCCCGGTGCGAGCTGCTCTTGTCGCCCGGCACGGCCAGTGAACCGTGCAACGACGCGGCGTGGGCGACGTGCACGCTCACTGCTCGCGCACCACCGAGAATCCGAGCTCCACCAGCGATCCGGCCAGCAGGTCCGACTGGGCCGCGTCCACCGCGAGCAGCAGCGTGCCGCCGACGCCCTCGATGCCGTGGGCGATCTCGATGTCGTAGATGTTCACGAGCAGGTCCGACGCGGCCATGGTCACGCGCGCGAGGACGCCGGGCTGGTCGCTCACCACGATGCGCAGGTAGGCCAGGTTGTCCGAGCTGAGGGCCCGCCCGGGCAGCTGGCGCCGCGCGACGGCGGCCTCGTGCAGGCTCTCTTCGATCGTGGCCCGCCCGTTGGTGTCGAGGGCCCGTCGAAGGTCCTCCAGGCGCTCCTCGAGCGCCAGCAGCGTCTGGTTGATGGCGTCGCGGTTCTCGAAGAGCACGTCGGGCCAGATCGCGGGGTCGCCGGCGGCGATGCGGGTCATGTCGCGAAAGCCGCCGGCCGCGAGCTGGAGCAGGACCGGGTCCTGTTCGGCCGTCTTGGTGGCCTCGTTCATGAGGGCCCCGGCGAGCAGGTGGGGCACGTGGCTCGCCAGCGCCACCAGGCGGTCGTGGTCGTCGGCGTCGATCGCCACGACGCTGGCGTCGATCTCGCGCAGGTAGCCGTGCAGCGCGCCGAAGGCGGCGGCCGGCGTGTGCTCGGTCGGCGTGAGGACCCACGTGCACCCTCGAAAGAGGTCGAAGCGGGCTCCCTTGAGGCCGCGCTGTTCCGAGCCGGCCATTGGGTGGCCTCCGAGGAATCGCCGGTCGAGGACACCGGTCACGATCGAGCTCTTGACGCCGGCCACGTCGGTGACGATGAGGTCCGCACGCGTGAACTCTCCGAGCACGTCGTTGGCGACCTCGGTGACGGTCCCGGCCGGCGTGGCGACGACGCAGAGGATCACGTCGTCGTCCATGGTGTCACCCGCGATCACGTTCGCTTCCTCGCAGGCGAGTTGCGCGGCCGGGTCGATGTCGTGGCCCGAGACCCGCCAGCCGACGCTCTTGAGGGCGAGCGCGACCGAGGAGCCGATGAGGCCGAGCCCCACGACGTGGGCGCGCCGCTCAGCCGGGGAGGTCATCACGCAGCGACTGCGCACTGCGCAGGTAGACGTGGCGCACGTCGGTGCGCGCGCGGGTCGTGTAGACGTGCATGAGGATGCGGATGCAATGGGCCATCGACCCCGGCACGTCGATCTCACTGGCGCAGAGCAGCGGGATGTCCCCGAAGCCGGCCCCGCGTGCGCAGGTCGCCGGGAAGGCCGACGTCAGGTCGCGGGTCGTGGTGAAGACGATGCTGATCACGTCGTCGTGCTCGAGGGCGTTGCGTTCCATCATCGCCGCCAACAGCTCCTGGGTTGCCACGGTGATCTCCTCGGGCGTGTCCATCGCGCAGGTCGTCGCGCCGCGCACTGCTCGAACGAGGGGCGTGGCCATCATGGCATCGTAGAGGCGATCTCGTCGCTCATCCCGACGGCCTCCATCAAGCGACGCACCTCACCCAGGGACAACTGGCGCGACGAACCGGGCGTGAGCGTCGCGTCATGCAGCGGACCGATGCGCGTGCGCACGAGACGGGTGACGTCGTGACCGACGGCCGTGCACATACGCCGGACCTGGCGGTTGCGTCCCTCGTGGATCACGATGCGCAACAACCCCTCGCTGACCCGGCTCACCTGAGCGGGGCTCGTCAGGCCGTCCTCGAGTTCGACCCCCTCGCGCAGTCGTCGGATGGCCGCCGGCGAGGGGTCGCCCTCGACGCGCGCCAGGTACTCCTTGGCGATGCCCGAGCTGGGGTGGGTCAGGAGGTGAGCCAGGCGACCGTCGTTGGTCAGGATCAACAGGCCCTCGGTGTTCATGTCGAGGCGCCCGACCGGAAAGATCCGCACCGGCGACTCCACCAGGTCGAGCACCGTGGTGCGGCCCTGAGGGTCGGTGGCCGTGGTGACGACCCCGTCGGGCTTGTTCAACAGGTAGTAGACCGAGCTCGGCGCCGTGGGCGCGAGCGCTCCGTCC
Organism: Acidimicrobiales bacterium; assembly: GCA_050010495.1. Classification (GTDB taxonomy): domain Bacteria; phylum Actinomycetota; class Acidimicrobiia; order Acidimicrobiales; family RAAP-2; genus RAAP-2. Next base: position 3,253 of record JBEKKW010000013.1, on the reverse strand, counting down.
ACGCAGATCACGTTGACGTCGGACTTGACCCGGTTGCCCAGTTCGGCGACCCGTCCGTCGATGGTGACGCGCCCCTCGGTGATGAGGACCTCGCAGGAGCGGCGCGACCCGAAGCCGGCCCGCGCCAGGGTCTTCTGGAGGCGCTCGCCCTCGTCCACCTACATCTCCCCCAGCTCCGAGAAGCGGGCCGACATCTCGTCGGCCAGTTCGTTGGCCGTCTCCAGCGGCGGCATGAACTCCTCGATCGGGGGCAGGTCCGAGATGGCCGCCAGCCCCATGCGGTCGAGGAACAGCTCGGTCGTGGCGTACAGGATCGGCTGACCGGGACCGCTGGCGCGGCCCACCTCCTCGATGTAGCCGCGCTGCTCGAGCAGGCGCGAGACGCCGTCGACGTTGACCCCGCGCAGCGCCGTGATCTGCGCGCGCGAGATCGGCTGGCGGTACGCGATGATGGCGAGCGTCTCGAGGGCCGCGGAACTGAGCCGGTGCGAGACGTCGCGGTTGGCGAACTTGGCGACCCACTCGGCGACGTCGGGCGATGACTGCATGATCCACCCACTCGCCAGTTCCATCACCTGGAAGCCCCGGCGTTCGTCCAGGAACTGCTGGCGCAGCTGGCGCAGCACCTCGGTGACGTCCTCGCCGTCGGCCTCGACGACGTCGGCCAGCTCCTCGGCCGAGATCGGCTCCAGGGCGACCGTCAGCATCGCCTCGAGCTTCTGCTCTAAGGAGAGCTCATCCCTCATAACTGTCCACCCGTCCGATGTCGAGGCCGACGGGAACGTCGAGCCACTCGATCTGCACCTCCCCAAAGGTCGCCCCCTGGCCGAGGGTGACGTGGCCGAGCTTGCACAGCTCGAGCAGCGCGAGGAAGTGCACGATCACCTCGATGCGCGTTTCGAAGCCCTCGACGAGCTGGCGAAAGGAGATCCGCCCGAGGCCCGGCAGGTGCTGGGTGAGCGACACCACCGTCTCGGCGACCGACACGGCGTCGACGGTGACGTGGTGCAAGCGCACGACCGGCACCGGCCGCTCCTCGATGCCGCGCAAGTAGGCCTGGGCCAGTAGTGACGTCGTCACCCCCGCCAACAGGTCCGGCGGCGTGACGACGAAGCCGTCGTCGATGCCGCGCAGGCGCGGGTAGGCGCGGCTGGCCCGCTCGAGCAGCGAGACGAAGGCGTCGGCCAGCGAGGAGTAGGTGCGCAGCTCGAGCAGGCGCGCGAGCAGGACGTCGCGCTCCTCCCAGCCCACGAACTCCTCGTCGGGCTCAGTGCTGTCGCGCCCCGGCAGCAGGCTCTGGCTCTTCATCTCGAGCAGGATCGCCCCGATCAACAAGAACTCCGACAGCTCGTTCACGTCCACGGTGCGCGTCTCGTCTCGCAGCATGAGCACGAACTCGTCCACGATCGGCGAGAGCGCGACGTCGAGTACGTCCATCTCTCGCGCGCTGATCAACTGGAGCAGCAGCGCTAGCGGGCCGCTGAAGGACGGCGTCGTCACGACGAAGGTCACGGCGCAACTCTACCTGACCAGGGGTTTGCCCCAGGCCGGTCATCTACGATGGTGACGTGCGCACCTTCTCCGGGATCCAGCCCTCGGGCACCATGCATATCGGCAACTACCTCGGGGCCGTCAAGCAGTGGGTCGCGACGCAGAACCGCGACGCCTTCTTCTGCGTCGTCGACCTGCACGCCCTGACCCTGCAGATCGAGCCGGCCGTCCTGGTCGAGCAGACGATCGACTGCGTGGCCTCGTTGCTCGCCGCGGGGCTCGACCCCGGGGTCTGCACCCTCTTCATCCAGAGCCACGTCCCCTATCACGCCCAGCTGGCCGGCCTGCTCGAGAACGTCGCGACCTTCGGCGAGCTGAGCCGCATGACCCAGTTCAAGGAGAAGGCCTCGCGCCAGGACGGCTACCGCGCCGGCCTCTTCACCTACCCCGTCTTGATGGCGGCCGACATCCTGCTCTACGAGACCACGCACGTGCCCGTCGGCGACGACCAGCGCCAGCACTTAGAGCTGACCCGTGAGGTCGCCGAGCGCTTCAACAACCGCTACGGCCAGATCTTCACCCTGCCCGCCGGCGTCCAACCGCTGGCCGGCTCGCGCATCATGGACCTGCAGGAGCCGACGCGAAAGATGTCCAAGTCGATCTCCAGCCCCATGGGCACGATCTACGTGACCGACGGGCCGGGCGAGATCGAGAAGAAGGTCAAGCGGGCCGTCACCGACACCGACGACGAGGTCCGCTTCGACTGGGAATCCAAGCCGGGCCTGTCGAACCTGCTCGAGATCTTCGCGGGACTCTCGGGCGAGAAGCCGACCGAGGTGGCCGAGCGCTACACCCGCTACGGGCCGCTGAAGGACGACCTCGCGGCGCTGATGATCGAGACCCTGACGCCGATCGCGTCCCGCTACGGCGAACTGCGCGCCGACCCCACCGCTCTCGCGTCGATCACCCAACGCGGGGCCGAGAAGGCCGCGGCCGTCTCGGGGCCGGTCTACCAACGGGCCGCGCACGCCATGGGCCTCTCCTAGTGCACGCTAGAAGAGGCGGTTGATCCACCAGTTCTCGAGGTCGCTCAGCGCGTTGAGACCGACGTGGAAGACCAGCACGTTCAAGATCAGCAGCACCATCACCACGGGCAGGGCCCTCGCGCGCAGGTGGTAGTAGGAGCGCAGGTGGCGGTTGGGCACGAAGACTTCAATGAGGGCCGAGCCGTCGAGCGGCGGGATCGGGATCATGTTGAAGGCCGCCAGCACCAGGTTGGCGAGGCCGAAGTACTCCCCGACGTCAAAGGTGAACTGGTTCTGGGTGACGTGAATGGCGAACTCGCAGATGCCAAAGCCGATGGCCGACAGGACGATGTTCATCGCCGGCCCGGCCAGTGACACCATGAAGCCCTGCGAGCGCGGCTTGCGCAGCCGTGAGACGTTGACCGGCACCGGCTTGGCGTACCCGAAGGCCGGCAGGCCGCTGAAGAGCAGCAGGATCGGCAACAGCACCGTGCCGAAGGGATCGATGTGGCGCAGCGGGTTGAGGGTCAGTCGGTGGTTCTCCTTGGCCGTCGGGTCGCCGAAGAAGTTGGCCACCCAGCCGTGGCTCACCTCGTGCAGCACGATCGAGGGCACGATGGCCAAGAAGAAGTAGAAGTTCGTCACTGCCACCCTTCCTAGTCGTGGGCGCGCGGATGCGCACTGCGGTACTCGCGCTGCAACGACGTCACCGAGACCGCGGTGTAGATCTGTGTGGT
>JBEKKW010000012.1:0-41510 GCA_050010495.1 Acidimicrobiales bacterium | reverse complement strand
TACACGCGGGCGCCACGGTTGCCGACGTACGCGACGTGACCGGCTGGGACCTCTCGGTGAGTGACGATCTCGTCGAGACACCCGAGCCAACTGAAGTGGAGTTAACACTCTTGCGACGCCTGCACGCCAGTTCAGGTACCAAAGCGACAGACTGACGTGACGTCGTCGGCGTGGGTGGTCGATGCCGTCCGGACACCCATCGGACGTATCGGCGGCGCGTTATCGAGAGTTCGGCCCGACGACCTCGCGGCGACGACGATTCGCTCGCTCCTCAGTCGGCATCCCTCACTAGACCCAGCCTTAATTGACGATGTCGTGCTCGGCGATGCCAACGGCGCTGGGGAGGACAATCGCGACGTCGCACGCATGGCGGTCCTGCTCGCGGGACTACCGGTCACGGTGCCCGGTTCGACCGTGAACCGCTTATGCGCATCAGGGATGGAATCGGTGGTGCAGGTCAGTCGAGCGTTGGAGGTCAGCGACGCACACGTGGCTCTCGCGGGCGGTGTTGAATCAATGAGCCGCGCGCCGTGGATCCTTCCAAAGAATGAAGAGGTACTTCCGCGCGGGGACGCGAAACTGTTCTCGTCGACTCTCGGTTGGCGCATGGTCAATCCAGCGATGCCCGCTGAGTGGACGGTACCGCTCGGTGAAGGTGCGGAGATCCTCGCCGAACGGTACGACCTTTCGCGCGACGCCCAAGATGTTTTCGCCTACGAAAGTCATGTCAAGGCCGCCGCCGCGTGGCGCGAGGGGACATTCAACGACGAGGTCGTCCAGGTCACCGACTGTGTTCTCGAGCGTGATGAATCGATCCGCGATACGACACCGGAGCAGTTGGCGTCCTTACGTCCGGTGTTTCGCGAAGGCGGCACGGTGACCGCGGGCAACTCGTCACCGATGAACGACGGGGCTTCAATGCTGCTGATGGTCGATGACGAGGGACTCTCGCGTTGGGGAAGCGGAGCCCTCGCCCGAGTCGCGGGACGAGGCGTGAGTGCCGTTGAGCCGCAGCTTTACGGCCTTGGACCCGTCGAAGCCGCGCGGCAAGCCCTAAGACGCGCGGGCATTGGCTGGAGCGACATCGCGGTTATCGAGCTGAATGAGGCCTTCGCCTCTCAGTCGTTGGCCTGTTTGCGTGAATGGCCGGAGCTCGATCCCACGATCGTCAATCCACTTGGCGGTGCGATCGCGCTCGGTCATCCCCTCGGGTGCTCGGGAGCCAGGCTGCTCACGACGCTCGCCTGGCAGTTGCACCGACGAGGCGGCGGCTACGGACTCGCCGCGATGTGCGTCGGTGTGGGCCAAGGCGTGGCCATCGTTCTCGAGGCCGTGTAGGAACCTTCCGACGTCCACCAGGGCGAATCGAAAGCAGATCTGCCAGAACTCATCCGTCTCCGCTTTGGAAATAGGGTGAGACGGAGATTTGGAAATTCAGTCAGGCGGCTTGTTCGTTCCCTCGGCTCTTAGACATAATGTCAAATGATTCCGGTATCGGGTTCTCCTTGTGCGTGCGTCCGCGCCACGTTCATGATCCAGCAAACCGTCACGTAGTATCCGATCAGCGTCGTCAACTCGATAATGCCCTCATCACCGAACTTCGACTTCGCTTCGGTAAAGAGGAAATCAGGGACACCGTGTGCGTCCATCAGACGTTGCGCAAATTCGAGGGCTATGTACTCGTCTTCGGGAATACCCTCGGGAGTTACGCCCTCAAGCACTGCAGATATTGTGGACCGCGAAACCCCCGCTTCGACAGCTAGTGGAATGTGTGGGGTCCACTCGAATTGATTCGATGTATGACGCGCCACGGCGCAGATGACTAACTCTCTGACTCGCTTGTCCAACAGACCGTGAAATCGGAGTTCCGCCCCTAGCGGCTCCATGAGATTGAGAAGGCGAGGAGATTGCATCAGGGGGATGAAGGGGCCGACTACGCCTTTCCTAGGGCCATGAACCAACGACTCGGTGATCCGTTGTTGCTCGGTCGTCATAGAGTTCACGTCGGGTAGTGGAATGCGCTCCTCGAGAAAAGGTGTGTGATGCTGCGTTGAATCACTAGGTGTCTCGGCCATTTTTGTTTTCCTTTCACAACAGCTCGAAGTCGTATTCGCCCCTTACACGCGAGCACGTGAGGTGAACATCCCGTTGCCGTCGAGATCTCTCCCCTATCGCGTGATTGACAAGGGAGAGATCTCGAACAGCAACCTCCAAGCAATATTTCCTTGTACTGCTGGAACTACGCCAAGAGTGGATCATCCAGCGCAAGCGGGTTATAAATCGCGCCAAGGTTGACGCCGTACAGCAAGTGCCACAAGTAGATAGCGAAGACCAGCTTCCAACCTCCGTAGTGCACCCCACCGAAACCCACGTGGTAGCCCTTGTAGTACACGAACGGCACGAGGAAGGCCGCCGACACCGTCGCGAGAAAGACCGAGAACCCGAGAGCCTTAGCCATGTTCATCGCTGGGGTGACAACCTTGCCGACCATTGGAAATACGAACAGCGCGAAGACCAGCGCGAAGACGACGCAGTCCAATGCATGGAACAGACCGCCGATAGCGAACTGTGCGACGAATGTGCCCTTTGGATCTATCGTCGCACCGTTGGTAAGTGGCCAATCTAATCCAGGGAGCCCAACTCCCGGAAACCAGATTCCCCACAACGTAGCGATCTGTCCACCAACCACTCCCGCAACTAGCGCTGCCTTGACCGGCTGCTGCGTCACCCAAACTCGCCACGATTTGCCGGCGTTGAGTCCCCCCATTTGTCGATCCATACTTTTACCCCCTTGCCTCATACGTGGTCACTCACCGCTGGCTTGAGTTCGGAAACAGACCTGGCCCACTCCAATTGACTCACGTGCGCATTGCGCACAGACGTTTGCTGTGCGTACAAACCATGTCAGGTTTTGTGGCAGACGTCAAGTACTCGAGAACAAGCGGCAAAAATATGACCGAACGTACGTCGATCATCGGGGCTATCGAAAGGTCCGTTCGCAGTGCGCGAAGGGACGGCTGGTGATTGGGGTGACATCAAACACTCAGAGGAATCCTCTCGGTAGAAATAGACCGCGGATGCCCGACCTCACTAATTGAACGTCTCCAACTCACCTCTTTAGATTTGGGACTTATATACAAGACGCACCTACTTGAATTATCCTTCGCCCTGGGGGGAGGGCGAATGTCCCGAGCCCTAGAGAGGGACGACTATGCGATTTCCGCATGTCTTTCTTTTCTCCGGTAAGAACCACTGACGAAAATTGAGCAAGAGAGCGCGGGTCGGAATACTGATCCGCGCTGACGTTCGATGAATCCCTTAACGCGATCAACTCGCGGAGCGGGGATGGAGTGGATAACCACATCCCAAACCGGGGCTTGTGTCCAGGGCCAGAATGCGGGGTGCTGTGGTGGACCGACCGGGGCAGGTAGATGTGGACATGTCGCCACCTGTCCCGGTCAGTCCGGCTTCTCTCGCGTAAGTAGATGTCACACCCACGTGAGAGACTGTTTGCATGAAGAACACGAACAAATTGCCCGAATCCCTCATCGAAGCAGTCCGCTATTTCGCGGATGCCGACCGCTGCTTCGAGTTCGTCAAGGGCCTGCGCTGGGCAGATGGCCCAGTGGTTTGCCCTCGTTGCGACTGCGAGCGCACCTCGTTCTTGACCACGCGCAAGATTTGGAAGTGCCTCGGCTGCAAGCGTCAGTTCTCGCTCAAGGTCGGGACCATCTTCGAGGACTCGTCCCTTGGATTCGATAAGTGGCTCCCGGCAATCTGGTTGATTGCCAACGCCAAGAATGGCATCTCGTCGTGTGAACTTGGACGTTCTCTCGGAGTGACCCAAAAGACGGCGTGGTTCATGAACCACCGGATTCGTCTTGCGATGGCAAGCGGAACCTTCCAGAAGTTGTCCGGCACCGTAGAGACCGACGAAACCTTCGTCGGCGGACTCGCCGGGAACATGCACATGGTGGACCGTGTAAAGAAGATTCACGGCAGGTCTGGAATTGACAAAGTGGCCATCCACGGTGCATTGCAGCGCGGCGGTCCCGTCGTTGCGGCGATGGTTAACAACGTTTCGACCAAGGAAATTCAGGCAAGCATTCGTTCGTGGGTGGAATCTGGCGCCACTCTCTACACCGACCAGGCTCAGGTTTACATTGGTCTGGGCCAGACCTACAACCACTCGTCGGTGTCTCACTCGTCGCGCCAGTACGTGAACGGCGACGTTCACACGAACTCGATTGAGTCCTTCTGGAACCTCTACAAGCGCGCTTGGAAAGGCACTTACACCCACAATGCTCGTAAGCACACGAACCGCTACGTGGACGAAAGGGCGTTCTCGTACAACAATCGTGAGTCCAACGACCTTGAGAGAATGATTACGGTGACTTCTGGCGTATCCGGTAAGAGGTTGACCTACAGCGACTTGAAGGCTTAGGCCTTTTTGTCCTTCTGAGTTATCTCGGACTTGGGGACTTTGAAGAGTTTCCGGGCAACGTTCTCGAACGTTTCGGCTTCGGATTTGTCCTTTGTTTTCTTTGATTTTACGGAGCGTTTCGCCATTGGCCCATCCTAGGTCTAGAGGGTTACGATTCGGCATGGATGAACTAATCCCCTCGTATCTCTTGAAGATGGAGAGGGCTGAAAAACACCTCAAGGACCTCAAAATCGCCATTGCCGAATACGCGAGTAGCCATCCGTACACGGTCACCGTAGGGAGAGAGGGCAAGCGCCAAGTCCACCGCCTTCACTTCACTTCGCAACTCGATCGTCGTGTCAGTCTGATTGCTGCCGACTTCGTTTACAACATCCGGTCTGGACTGGACCATCTCGCGGCCGAGTTGAATCCGCCAAGGTATCGAACCAAAACAATGTTCCCAATCCTCTGGGAAGGGGTCTGGGAGCCCGAAGTCCCAGGGGAGAACGAGCAACGTACCAGGGACCGCGCCAAGTGGCTCACTACCACTCGCCATATGAATCCTGAGGCAGTCGCAATCCTGAAGACGTTGCAACCTCACGTTTTCGAGGATCTGAACTTGGACATTTTCTTCCTCGATGCCTTCAACCGTCTCTCTAACAAAGACAGACACTCGCACTTGCCCCTCATTGTCTCTGGGCTGCGCAACGCTTTCGTCACATGCACGCAAGCCGACGGCTCTACCGGGCGCCTCGTCGATGACCGAAACGGGGTGGTAAAGGACAATGCAAGTATCCCGGTGCCAAAGGGCGCAGTGAATGTGAAGATTAAGGGAACCCCGGCTGTAATTATCCGCATCGCTGAGCCAAAGGGGTTCGTAGAAATCCCCTCGTTCTTCGAGGAGCGCCTCGAAACGGTCCGGCGCAGGGTCGTCATTCCCCTTAGCCCGTTCGTCTGGGTTGACCCCAAGAAATGACTCACTCACTGGCATCCCTCAGGTGCGTCAGGGATATAAGTCCCTTAGATTTGGTGGAGTTGCCACGGTTTCTTGGACACCTAAATTTTGGGGGAAGGCCCCAAAAGGAAGGAGCCAGCGTGGCCCGTCACGCCAGATATCCGTCCGAGTTCAAAGAGGAGGCGGTTCGCCTCGTCAACTCGTCGGAACGTTCCATCGCCGAGGTCGCTCGATCACTCGGGATTAGCAGTTGCACACTGTGGTATTGGGCGAGCGAGGATCGCAAGGCTAAAGAGTGTGACGCTGATCCAAGCGCCCTGAGCGCTGATGAGGCCTCGGAGCTGAAGCGCCTGCGCAAGGAGAACGGCCAGCAGCGTGAGGACATGGAGATCCTGAGAAAAGCCGCCGCCTATTTCGCGAAAGAGACGCTGCGGTGACCGGCTGCCGCTTCGTCCAGGACCACCCAGCCGAGCACGCCGTCAAAGACCTCTGTCGCGTGATCGACCTGCCTCGGTCGACCTACTACGCGTGGTTGCGTCACGAGCCCAGTCAACGTGCGTGGGACGACAACGTGCTGCTCAGCGAGATCAAAGAGATCCACGTCCTCTCTCGCCACACCTACGGCGCCGCGCATCCTGGGGTAACTGTGCCACCGCGGTCACCGGGTCGGGCGTCACCGCGTGGCGCGGATCATGGTCGGACACGGGCTCGTGGGCGTGCACGGACCCAAGAAGTGGCGACGGGGCAAGCCCAACACCGCCTACGCGCCGGACCTACTCGAGCGTGACTTCAGCGCGACGCGGTCCGAGGAGCGCTGGGTCGCGGACATCTCTGTCTCCACTGTCTCGACGGCAAGCTCTTTCTCGCCGGCATCCGCGACCTCTTCGACAAGACCCTCGTCGGTTGGGCCATGGGCGAGCGACAGACGACCGATCTGGTGGTCTCGGCGCTCGTGATGGCGCTCTCCAGGCGACGTCCCGACGGTGAACTCGTCCATCACAGCGACAAGGGCCCGCAATACACGAGTCTGGAACTCGCCAACCGTCTGAGTGACTGGGGACTCTCGGCGAGTTTCGGACTGACGGGTGATGCATATGACAATGCCGCGATGGAGAGCTTCTGGGCGACCGCCAAGCGCGAGATCGAGTTCCTGCACGGACCGGTTCGCCAACTCACGAGGTCACAGTTGCGCACGATCATCTTCGAATACGTCGAAGTGTTCTGCAACCGCGAGCGCCACCAGGCGATTCTCGGCCATCTGACGCCCGCCGAGTACTACGCGACAGCCAAGGTGGCATAATCACTAATCAGTTCGTGTCCATCAAACCGTGGCAACTCCACTACGTCGATGATAAGCACCACGGGGGGTAAACGCCAGCGCGAGGGGCATCCACTGAAAGGTCCATCGGTCACGTCAACATCTTGAGGGATGTGTGGGCTCGAAGACCACTGCTGTACTGGCCCGTCGAGGGCGAGCCCCGAGAATCAAATTCCAATCCCACGTTTTGTTCCGTCCGTCCGTCGGTCGCCGCGGCCTGATCGTGCGCAGCAGGTCGAACGTTCGTTGCGTAGTCCCCGCGTCCCGAAACGAAAATCGTCCTCAGGAACTCGTGCACTCGACGGGCACGAGTTCCTGAGGCTCGACAGGTGCTGCTAGAACTTCGTTCCCTGGGCGCAGCGTCCCGTGTAGTCGGGGTTCGCTACGGGTGCGCTGATACTGGTCCCGCCGTACCAACTGAGGTCGGGTGACCCGTATTCGGCGTCACGGCCGAAGTCCTGGACGGTGGTGGGCAGATCGTTGCCGAAGGTCCACACGCACGACGTCCCCTGCATGCCCGGCAGGTTCCCCGTCTGCTGCGGGGAGAAGCCGTACATGTCGGTGGACTTGCTCAGCGAATAGAAGGGGTAGAAGTTGGCGTCCAATGGCGGTACGTCACAGTCGGCCCCGGTCGCGGTGTTGCACTGGTACGCCGAGCCGTTGATGTCGGTCTCGAACTCGACCTGCGGATACGGTTGGCCCTGGGCGTCGAAGGGTCCTAGATACTCCATAGCCGTCGGATGCAGCGGGGTGCCGTTGGGCCACGTGTTCGCCTGATAGTCGATCCCGTTGAAGTCGAGGTCGCCGTTTTGATATCGGTCGGCGAAACATTGATTGTCCGCCGAATACGCCGTCGTCGGCACCCCGTCTTCGAGGACCGTGCGCGTTCCCTGCTTGAAGCAGAAGCCGTCGGCGTACTCGCACAGCACACCGCTGTCCGCATCATCGGTGGGACAGGCGATCGGGCTCGTCGGCCCCTGCGTCTCGGCATTTTGGCAGATCGCCTCGGCGTTACACGGACCCTCGCCGATCTGTCCCCGGCCCTCGGATCCGCCGACGCAGGTATCGTAGGTGTCGCCGTCGACGAACGTCTGGCCGTTGGCGTAGGTGTCGGAGTAGGGGTCCTTGTTGATGACCGAGTCGCACACTTCGGAGTGGCCGATCTCCTGCTCCACCAGGACGCCGCCCTCGAGCGCGGCCCACGGAACCCGGTTCTGGGTCGCCGCGGTGTTGTATTCGGCGTGGAACGTGTACGGCGTCCCGTCGCAGGTGCTGGGCGACGTCGACATGAAGCCGTTGGCCGCGCTGGCTACCATGTAGCCCGTTTGGCCCGAGGTGAGATCTCGAATTGTTGCTGTTAAGCCCGACGGTGGATCGGTGATGGAGACGACCAGCACGTCACCCGGGTTGATCATCAACGTGTTGCGGTTGGGCGTGAAGCTACTCAGGTCGGCCAACTGCGGTCCCGGCGGGCCGGCGGGCACGCCGTTGGTCTGCAGGAACGCGAAGTTGGTTGGCTCAATGCAGCTGTCGTTGCAGGTGGCGAAGCCGAAGGTGCACTCGAGGCTGTCGATCGTGAGCGCCGAGCACCACTGGGTGGCGCTGCAACTCTCCGAGTCGGCGAAGGGCGTGTAGCCCGGCGGGTACAGCTGGAGTTCCATGAAGGCCGAACCGGCGCTGGCGGGATTGTTGATGGCGCCGATGTTGTGGTCACTGTCGGGGGTGCAGGGATTCTCCGGGTAGGAGTTGGGGTCGCACATCGGCAGACCGAACCAAGGGGCGACCGACAACTCGCCGTAGTGCGTCACGCTGCCCGAACTGGTCGGCGGGAGCTGCGGGTCGACCGGGATCTTGGTGACGTAGGTCATGGTGTTACCGGAACCGGGCGCGTTGGAGATGAACTTGATGCTCGGCTCGTCGTGCCCGACGTACCACCCGTTGTCGGTGAACCGGTTCCCTGATCCACCGACGACCTTGATGGGGTCGGTGCACAGGTCACCCGCGAGCGGCCGCACCGACGTGTACGTCGAGCTCCACCCGTTGCAGTCGAGTTCGTTGGTCGCGTTCGGCACGACCGTGCCGGAAGTCGAGGCGTCGGCCAGAACGTGGGGTCCCACGAAGGCGAACTGGCAGACGGCCAGGGCGGCGACCGCGGGCATCAACATGAGCCGCCACGTTCGAGAATGGCTTCGGCGAGATCCCTTGGCCCCATTGTCCACGCGTCGAGTACGCATCAGAACCTCCCCCACCGCGTGAACCGGACGTCCCGCGGAACCAAATCTTGTTCTAGCAATGCCGGTTCGACCTGTCAAGCGGAACTCCCTGATCGCCAGCGTGGTCCTGGAACCCAATGATTGCTGCGCTCGAACGGCGCACCCGCTCCATCCGACCCGGGCGTAGCGCACCGTGAGGTCCACGCGAGAGGTGACGGCGCCGGGACGGCCCGGTTAGTTTGGGTCGATGAACCACGATGACGTTCACCAACTGGTCCGCCAGTGGGTCGAGGCGTGGAACGCCCACGACCTCGAATTGATACTTTCGCATTTCACCGACGACGTCACTTTCGCGTCGCCCATCGCGCAACGCATCGTGGCCGGTAGCGATGGTGTCATCGTGGGCAAGGAGGCCCTGCGCGAGTACTGGCGCGAGGGGCTGAGGCTCAATCCCGACCTGCACTTCGACGTCGAGGGGCTGTACCTCGGCGTCGGATCGGTGGTGATCAACTATCGCAACCAGCTCGGTCGACTCGTCTGCGAGGTCCTCATCCTCGACGGCAACCTGGTGCGAGAGGGATACGGCACGTACTTCGACGACGGCTACACCGCCGATACCTCGGCGCCGTCGAATTGAGGCACCCCGCGATACTTTCGCGGGTTGCCCGTGTTACGCCCGTCGGATCACCTCGCGTTGTCGGTCTCGGTGACGCGAACCGTGCGCCCGTGACGAATGCCCGTTCGAGCGACGTGCGACGGTCCCTGGCCCGGTGAACCCCGTGCAAGACTGCGGTCATGAAGCACGTCAAACTCAATCTCGCCCAACGGGTGGTCGTGGTCGTGGGACTGGCGGTCGTGTTCGACGCCCTGGCCAACTGGACGATGGCGATTGGATCGCACCCCTTGACCGGATGGGTGGCGTTCGCCCCGCTCAGCCAGAACGCCTCGGCCGCGCTGCTCGGGGGGTTCCATCCGTGGGTGCGACTGGTGATCTTTCTCGCGTTCGCACTGGTGTGGCTCGGTTGCTCACTGCTGGTGCTGCGCGACACCTCGACGGGTCGCGACGAGGGATGAGCTAGAAGGTCGAGATTCGATCTACGGGCTCGGTGCCCGTCACACCGCTGGGCTCCATCAAGGAGGACGGTCCCGACGGTCAGTGCCCCGAGATGGGGTTACTGGTGTGGCCCCAACGGTTCGACTGTTCGACCTTCAGGCTCCCGTGCCGCAAGTGTTTCCACCCGTGGGTCATCGAGAAGATGATGAACGATCACTATCTCGACATGCTCGTGCCCGGCGCGACGACCGGGCACATCGATTGAGGCGGGCGTTGGCCGGGCCCCCGCGTCTTGAGCGACGAGGGATGAGCCGAGCGGACCGCGACCTTCTCGGTTCTTAGTGCGTTGCGCCCTCTTCGAGCATCGCGTCGATCTGCGACATCGCCAAAGTGAAGCCCTCTTCCATGCCCATCGACATGACCTGGGTCATCGCCTCCAGAGAAGGAAATTCGATTTCGACCGTCATTGACGTGGCACCATCGGTTCCCGCGCTCAGCTCCACGCGAAAGGTCATGGTCGGCATAGCCGGATCGGGCTCCCCGTTCGCGTCCCCGAAGCCGTTGAGGAAGACGAGCCGCTTCGGCGCGTCGACCTCGAGCACTCGCCACCAGCCGTGTGGTTGGTCGCCCTGGGGACCGGTCATGAAATAGGACATCGTCCCGCCGGCGCGGAGTTCGTGGTGGGCGACGGTGGCCGGATAGACGGGTGGGCCCCACCATCGCTCGAGCTGACGGGGGTCGTCCCACAGCTGCCACACCCGTTCGATGGGCGCGCCGAAACTCGCGTGGACGGTCATGGTCAATGCCTCGGGGTCCTTGTGGACACTCGTGACGGTCATGGTGTGCCTCCCTTTTCTTGGTCGTGCTGGAGAATCTCGTCCATGCGATCGATCCGGCCGCGCCACAGTGCTTCGAGTCGCTCCAGGAGTTCGAAGGCCTCTCGGATCGTGTGCACGTTCGCGCGCACCAGCTGCTCGCGCCCGTGTGGGCGCTTGCTGACCAACTGCGCCCGTTCGAGCACCGCCACGTGTTTCTGGACGGCCGCGAAACTCATCGGATAGAGATCGGCCAGCGCCGACACGGAGTGTTCGCATTCCAGGGTGCGACGCACGATATCGCGACGGGTGCCGTCAGCCAGAGCGTGAAAAACCTGGTCGGCGCCGTTCGTCTCGCGTATATCTACAACCATATGGTTGTATGTTAGCGAGTTCGGGTTGACGTTGCAAGTGAAGTGCCCATCGGCCGTCACACTGCGGCCCTGATCCTTCGCCTGCGTGAGCAGGTGTTCGACGTAGTGGGTCGAGGGATCGGGCCGTCGATCGTGGGCGAACCAGTGAAGCGAAGTACTGAGGCTGACGCCAGCCATCGAACCGGGGTGGCGGCGCCAATCGACGGGTCGTTCGCTATTGGGATTTTTCGTGCGCCGTGAGCGCAAAAGATCTTTCGGCAGCCGGTGCCCAGCTCAAGCGACGAGAGTCGCTCGGTCGCTAACCGACGCGCTGACGCTGTGTTGGTGCGGCGCATTCGCGACAGAGCACCACCGACGAGCGCAGTTCGCTGATGGGGTCGGGCGCGCGCAGGATCCGCACGATGCCGTTGGACCGGCACTGGCGCTGATGCCAGCACGATCGGCGTGCGCACCCGCACGGTCCGCTCGCCGCAGTGCGAGTGGCCGTGATCGGCGTGACCATCCTGACCGGCGCACCGGTGGGTTCATCGATCATCAACAGCTCCATAAGTCATTACGCTACAAAGTTTACTTAGGAACCATCACAATTCGAGTCCATTGGTTCATCAATTTTACGAATTCCTTCACCCTGGTTTTTCTACTAACGAGTAGCGAGCGGCCCCGGTGATAGAGCGAATATCTCGCCGATCCATATCACCGTCGGATCTCGGCCGAGCGCCGTGACTCCCGCGATCCTGCCGTGCTCGCCCCGAAGAGGCTAGGAACAGCCCTTTTGAGATTTACGGTAATGCGATCGTTCGAGGGCGGTGGAATTCTCTTTTCACGGAGGTGCCGTTGCGTCTACTGGGGTTTGAGCGAAGACAACGCAGTCACCACGGGACGACAATTTCTCCCCAACTATCAGGAGAAACACCACTGCGTGGACCTAGCCTGGTGGAGTGATCAAGAGAATCATTGCCGGCCTGGGTGTGGTGATGGCGTTCGTGGGCGTCTGGATGCTCTCGCAGGGCCATTCGCAAGAGGCGGCCTGCAACGCCTCCGCGGCACGCTTGGGTGCGGCCGCGACCAGCTTGGTGTGCCCGCGAGCCGTGTCCACGTACTTCATCGGCGTGGCCCTCACGATGGGCGGTCTGATCGTCACCGGACTGATCCTCTTCGCCATCGTGAAACAGATCCGTGCTGTCACGTGGATAGAGAAGGCTCCCGACATCGCGACCCAGCACCAACGGGTCATCGGCACGGCCTTCGGTACCGATCGCAAGGTCACGACCGTTCCGTAGACGCTCGCCCGCGCGAACGAGCATGGGTCGCCTTGACGACCGTGCGAGGGAGAACAGGTCTCGACGCCGCTGCCTCACGACATCATGCGCCGATTAATCGTGACGGTCGCCAATAAGGTGTCGTCATGACACCGGGGCCCGAGGGTTTTGACTACCACGGCGCGCTCGTGGTGGTCGAAACGGACGATGGGCAGATCGTCTTCATCCACCCTTCGGGGGGCACTGCTGAGGCGCCGGCCTCGTTGCCGAGTGACCCGTGCCGTCCGGGGGAGTCGCCCGAAGCGGGGGCGGTGAGGATCGTGCGGGAAAAGACCGGGCTGGACGTCGAGATCGTCCGGGAGTTCGTCACCTTCATTCAAGAAGGTACGCCGACCGGCGTCATGTGCGCCCACGGCTACGTGGCCCACGTGATCGCAGGCACGCTGCTCGACGACGGCCCCGAAGGTCCGGCGCGGGCCTACGCGCTCGACGCGCTACCACGATTCGTGCCGATTCGAGTCGCCAATCAACGAACGCTGGACGCCTACCTCGCGCAGCGAGAGGTGCGCTGAGTTCTACGAGGCTCACCCCTCGAAGATCTCACGGTGCTGGCTTGAGCGCTTGCAGCGTGTAGGTCGCGGGCAGCCGCTCGGCGCCGTCGCGCAGCCGGTACTCGCCCTCCTCGGCCATCTCCATGGCGTCGCCCAGGGGGTTCCAGGGGACGGTGTCGTGCTCTTCGATCGAACGCAACACCAAGCCGGCCTCCATCAGTGCCGTGATGACCTGGGCGAGGCCGTGGTTGAAGTGCAGTATGTCCGGCGACGCCAGGGGCTCGACATGCTCGACGTAGCTGAACGGTTCGCTGAACGGCACGCCGTCGGTCTCGAAGTAGGGATACTCCAGTACCAGCAGCCCGTCGGGACGGGGATCGCAGAGCGCCCATAGCACGGGGTGGCCCTCGCGCATGAAGAGGCGGCCACCGGGGCGCAGGAGCGCCGCGACCACCTCGGCCCATCGGCGGATGTCGGGTAGCCAGCACAGCGCGCCGATCCCCGTGTAGACGAGGTCGAATCGGTTCGCGCCCAACAGGTCCACCGCGTCGTACAGCTCGCCTTCGACGTAGTCGACGACGGCGCCGCACTCGAGAGCCAGCTGGGCGGCCGCCTCGAGCGCCGGTGCGGAGAAGTCGAGGCCGGTGACCGTGGCGGCGCCGAGGCGCGCGAGCGACAGGGTGTCGGTGCCGATGTGGCATTGCAGGTGCACCACGTCGAGATCTTGAATGCTGCCCAGTCGCGCCGTGTCGAATCGCACGACGTGTGAGAGGTGGTGGGGGTCTTCGCGGAACCGCTCCAGCCCGTAACCCTGGACGTGGTGGGGGACGCGACTGTTCCAGTTGGCGCGATTGACCTCGACGTACCCCACGGTTGCCATCTTCGCATCTGGTCACCGCTCGCCGTGCGCACCGACGACCGACACGGCGCCGCCCGAAGTGCGATGTCGCTCGACCCTGCGTGACGTGTGTCGGCGCAGGCTGCGGCCGACTCAACCTGGAACTTGGGATGGGCTTCTACAGCTAGCCGGAGATCCGCGCTCGCTCGTTCGCCTCGCTTCGAGTGTCGAAGCCCACGATGTCCACGATCAGACCATCGCGCAGTGTGTACACCTGCCAGCGCGGCGAGGGTTCGCCTCGTGGGGTGCCCTTCGCCGCGCGCTGCACCAGGAGCTCGACCACGACGCGATCGCCGATGACGTCCATCTCGACCACCTGTGCCCGTGCCCCCTCGGACGCGGCGCTGCGGTACCACGAGAGCACCTGTTCCTTATTCCTACAGGGCGGTGACGGCGCATCGGGCGGACCCCACCTCACGTTCGGATCGAGCAGTTGCGCGAAGGCGTCGACGTCGGCTCCCTCGAGAGCGATCTTGAGGCGGTTCGCCGCCGGTTGCGTGGTGTCGGATTGGGGCATCGTGGGGCCTCCTCGACAAGTAGCGTACGGCGACCTCGCCCGGGACGCGAGCCGACGGACAGCGTCGCTGGCGTGTGGGAGTATTCGCAGTCAAGCGAGCAAAGGAATCAACGTGGCGTATTGCCCGAACTGTGGTACCCAACAAGCGGAGAGCCAGCGCTACTGCGGGGTCTGTGGGGCGGCGCAGCCGGGTGTGGCTGGATTCGCGCCCATGCCAGCGCTCTCGCAGAGCGAAGCGGCGCCGCCCGGGGGAGCGGCCCGAGTGCTGATCGGTCTTTCGCTCGAACCGCCTCGCCAGTCCCGGTGGTCGGTACTCTTTCGCGCCATACTGGCCATTCCCCTGTTCTTCGTGGCGTGGGGCCTGGAGATCGCGATGCTGTTCGTGCTCATCGCGGCGTGGTTCGCCGCGATGTTCACCGGCCGGGTACCGGACGGGATCCAGCGCTTCATCACCAACGTGCTTCGCTTCTACGCCAACCTCGCGGGGTATATGTCCCTGTTGGTTGCCCGGTGGCCGGGAATCGTCTGGGACGGGCGAAGCGATGACCAACTGACGGTAGAGGTCGACCACGTGCGCCTTCGTCGATGGGCGGTCTTCTTTCGACTACTGCTCGCCATTCCCGCGGGATTCGTCAGCGAAATCGTGTCGATCGGCTCCTACCTGGTGATCTTCGTGATGTGGTGCTGGGGCGTCGTCACCGGTCGTGAACCTCGCTCGCTCCATCAGGGAGTGGCCCTGGTGCTGCGCTTTCAGTTGCGACTGTTCGCCTACGTGTGTCTGCTGACGCCGACGCAGCCCTTCGAAGGTTTCTTCGGCGACGGTGTCGAGCTCGAGGCGCCAGCGCGGCCCGAGCCGACGACGGCCGACGGCTCCGGCGCCACTTTGCCCACCCGGTGGATCGTTGCCAAATCTGCGAAAATCGCGATGGTCGTCATGCTCATCATCGGCATTCCGCTGTTCGCCTGGCAATCAACACACAATGCCCGACTGTTCTCACGAATCCAGTCGACGATCGCGCTAGACCTGGTGAACTCGACGTACGACGCCTCGGTAGTGGCGATCAACCAGTTCGAGTCGAGCTTCGCGTCGTGTGCCGGACCCACGAAAGGCAACTGCGATTCCGACGCGGCGAACGCGGCGTACGTCTCCCTCGAGCGCCAGTCGGCATTGCTCTCGGCCGGATCGATCTTTCCTTCCGGGTCGCGGACGAATGAGCGCCACTACCAGTCGGCGCTCGCGTCCATCGAGCGAGCGTTGGTCGTGATCGAGGATGCGAACACGGTTGCGGCCCAGACGGGCGTTGTCGAAGGGCCACTGGCGACGGCGATGACGGCCTTCAACAGTGACTACCTGTCCCTCTATCACGGCCTCTCTTCCTGAGCGCAGGGCGACCAGGCCGATCCCCGTCGACGATCATGAGACTTCTCCTTAAACGTCGTTCGTCAAAGTCCGGTGCGCACATCGGGCGAGCACGGGGCTACCAGGTTCTGGGATTCGTCGCGCTCGCTGCGCTGCTTGGCAGTATGTTCGGATGCGAGGCGGTTAGCGCGTCCACGACGACCACGCTCGCGCGACCGAGAGCCGGTTCATCGGCCCGGGCGGAGGTTCGCGACGCCAGGCGCCAGTGGGTCGCGGGCGCCCGGGCCGCGTCGTTCGAGCAGTCGATCTACTTCCGACGGGCCGCCGCGGACCTCACGGGAGCTGTCCGCGACGGCGCCACCCCTGTCAGCGCCTACGGCCACGCGGCCGCGCAGTTGCGCCAGTTAGCCTCGCTGCCCGAGACGAGCGACACACCGGCGCAGGTCGCCCAAGCGACGCACGACCTGGCGGCGCTCAATCGGTTCTTCGATACCACCAAGCTCTACGACTGATGATGGCCACCAGGGTGCTGATCGGTCGAGCGTTTCGCTAGCCCTTCTTGGTCTTCGCGGTGACGACCGCCGTCGCCGGACCGTTGTCCGCCGCGTTGCACGCTCGCGGGTCGTAGGGCATCAGCGCCTCGTTGGTGGTGCTCGGAGCGCTGAAGGCGTTGTTGGTCTTCACGCCGGGCGGATCGAACACCGTAGTGGTGGTCGTGGTGTTCGAGGTGGCGTGGTGCTTCTTGATGGTGGTGGTCGTCACGGCCGCGGTCCGGGGCTTGACCGTCAGGTCGGTGCCGGTCTGTATTGCGACGAGCGAACCGGCCGGCACCTTGGCCGGGTCGTAGCCGAGGATCGCGGGCCCCTGGAGCTGGGCGAGTACCGACTGGGCCGCCGCGAGGCCGGGACTGGTCCAGTCGCCGTGGGCCGGCGGCGGTGACCCCCCGTACCAGACGACGGTCTCGGCGACGGGACCGTCCGAGGTCACGTCGCCCGTCGACCTGATGTCGAAGCCCTTGGCCCGCAAGAGGCGCGCGACCAGCGCCGCCTGGTTGGCGATGCCCGTGCCGTTCTCGACCGAGACGGCGACGCTCGAGGGGGCCGGCAGCGCCTTGTCGGTGAACGAGTCGGTGCCGCTCGCGACGCCGAAGATCTCGTTGACGGTGTTGACCCCGGTCGGCTGGACCGGGAACTCCACGTCGCCGTAGTCGTAGCCCTGGTAGAGCAGCCCGCCCGACAGCACCTCGATCACGGGGTAGGTCAGCTGCGGGGCGGTGGAGATGTCGGTGTGGGCGAAGGTCCGGGCCAGGCTGACCATCGAGGACTCGGAGAAGCCGCTGTCGACGGTCAGGTCGGGCAGGACCGAGGTGGCGATGCTCTGGTCGGTGAGCGGGTTGCCGAGCCCCCGCGTCGCGACCTTCGCCGCCAGGACCCGCAGGAACTCGTGGGTGCGCCTGATGCGCGCCAGGTCGGACTGGGCCTCCTGGGGCCACGATCGGGGGTCGTGGTTGGAGGGATTGGGCTGGATCTGCAGGTGCCGGGCCCGAACGACCTCCAGGGCGCGAACGCCGTCGAGCAGATAGCAGCCCTTGCGCTCGATGTTGAGGCCCGACTCCTGGTCGAAGATCGGAACCGGGAAGTACATGTGCACGCCGCCGAGGGCGTTGACGACGTTGGCGAACGTGTCGAAATTGAGCTCCACGTAGTGGTTGATCGGGATCGCGAAGTCCTCCTCGATCGCTTGGACCAATTGGCTCGGTCCCTGGTAGAGCGCGGCGTCGATCTTGTTCGCCCCGTCGGTCCTCGCGTTCGGGATGAAGAGGTCGCGGGGGATCGACAACAGCGAGACCGCCCCAGTGCTCGGGTTCAGGTGCACGATCATGTCGATGTCACTGTTGACGCCGGTGACGCCCTCAGAGCACAATCCGTACGCCTTGCTCTGCACCTTGAGGCCGCATCGTGTCGTCGAGCCGATCAACAGGATGTTCTGCGTCGTGGCCGAAGACTGGAGGTGCTGGACGTTCTTCTTGTTGACGAGCGACCCGAGGTAGTAGTAATCGCCGATGACCCCGCCGACGATGAGGACGATGACCAGGCCCACGCTGATGAGGCTGCGACGGATCCACACTCGTCGCCGGGTCCGCGGGGCGCGATGCGACGCCCCGGCGCTGCGACGTTCCACGGCATCGCCGAGGGCAACCAGGCGCTCTTCATTGGGGATTCTCTCCCGAGGCCGTCCGCGACCCTGTTGATTATTCTCACGGGTCATTCGTCAATTCTAGGGCTCCAGGCGGTAATTATCGTTGACCAGGGAGAGAGTCCGATCGAGGACGGTACGCCGGCGCGATGCACGAGGGGCCACTCGCGGGCCCCGAAGGTCGAATAGTGCGCCTAGAGCACGTTCGCCGTCAGCCTCAGAAGACCAACTAGATGGCGATGTTGTCGTGAAGGATGAACCGGGGCCGTAACGACGGGACGCGTCCGGTCGTCAGGTGGCCGACGTCCTGTCGAGCTACTCGGGCTTCTTGGCCTCGTAGGGAGGTATGTCGGGATGGTGCTCGATGATGTGATCGAGTTTCGCGTGCAGTTCGGCCGTTCCCGAGGCGATGTGGCGCTTGACGAACGACTCCAGGGCCTTGCGCAAGGGCGGGTAGAGCAGGGTCGTGGCGATCGCGGCGAGGATCACCCAGATCAAGGTGGCCACGACGTCGCCCGGGATGCCTCCCGAACCGCCGGCCGGCCACACCCAGCGCTGGAAGAACGACTGGGCGATCATTCGGCGCCCTGATTCAGGTGATCGTGCATCGCGGGGTGCAGCATCTTGTGCTTTTCCTTCAACTTGTCATGGTCGGTGGTGGTCGTGTGCTTGTGGCACGTTTCGTAGTGCGTTCCCTCGACCTTGCCCAGTCCACCCTTGAGCACGAGGCGGCGGCAGTTCTGACACTTGTTGCGCTTGTAGATCGCGAACAGCGTGCCCAGCAACAAGAAGTCAGGTATGGACCCGCCGAAGCCCGACCAGAACCCGTACCACGTGCCCGACTCGTCGTTGGTGCCGGTGAAGGTGAGGAACCAGTGAAAGATGACCATGGCGCAACTCCTCTGATTGGTCAAGAAATGAGTGGTCCGCAGACCAGTGTACGGCCTGGCCCAATATTTCTTGTGGTTTTACCACGAACACGATGGCGCTGGCCCTTGGTCGCGATGCGGACTCGTCGAGCGCCACCACCGTACGGGCAATAAACACGCCCGACGAAGTCGCGAAACTTCGCCCGTGTGTAGTCTCGCGTCATGAGCGATTCATCAGTGACGGTCCTGCCCGACGGCCGCGACCTCGGCTGGTTGGAAGTGGGGGACCGCGACGGCCCGGCGGTCTTCATGATGCACGGCACGCCGGGATCACGCCAGCTCCTGCTGGTCGATCCCTCGGCGCTCGCCGGTTCCGGTGTGCGTTTCGTCTGCCCGGACCGGCCCGGCTACGGACTGAGCAGTTTTCATCGCGATCGACGACTGCAGGACTGGTCGAGCGACGTCGAGTACCTGGCCGACCGCCTCGGCATCGACCGGTTCGCGGTGATCGGCCACTCGGGCGGGGGGCCGCACGCGGCCGTGTGCGCCGCGCTGCTCGGCGGGCGCGTTAGCGCGGCCGCCATCGTGAGCGGGGTGGGGCCGCTCGGGGACCCGCGGTACTTCGACTGCCTCTCGCGAGCCGACCAGATCCAGATGGGTCTGGCCAAGCGTCACTCGAAGGGCGTGCTGGCCCTGGCCGAGGTCCAGATGACCGCCTTTCGCCTGTGGCCGTCGATGGCGATCAACATGATGGCCAAACAGATGGCGCCGCCAGATGCCGCGCTGTGGGCGCTGCCGCAGATCAGGGCCGCGCTGGAGCGTGAGGGCCAGCGCCTCTCGCGAACGACGGCCCGCGCCGTCGCCCAGGACTTCGAGGTCTTCACCGGCGACTGGGGATTCGAACTGAGCGCCATCACTGTGCCGACGCACATCTGGCACGGCGATGCCGATCGCAACGTGCCGGTCGAGCACGGTCGACTGATGCACGAGGCGATTGCCGGGTCGGTACTGCACGAGATGGCCGGCGCCGGACACTTCTTCATCTACGAGAACTTCGTCGAGGTGGCCCGGGCGCTGGTGTAGCGATCACCGGTGCGCCGCGGTCCTAATTGATGTGGCCCCCCTTGTCGTGGGGCCCAAGCGAGGGATACACTCACGATGAAATTGGGGTTACGAGGATTCGGGGGTGCGAATGGCCAAGGAAGTTACCTGTCCGCCGTGTGGCGAGGTGCTGCGGGGCGAAGATGACGATGAACTCGTCGGCGCCGTAATCAATCACGCGAAGGTTCACGGTCACGAGGTCGGCGAAGCCGATCGCGAGACCATCCTCGCGGACGCTCGCGAGGTCTAACGACGAGAGCGGGTTGCCGACCTGAGGGTCGACCTCGCTGGCAGTGCAGCGATCGATGTCTCGCTCGCGTGGTCTAGTTCGCGGTACTTTGCGCGTCCGTGGCTTGGCGAGGTCGCTCTCGGGGGGTCCGTGTGCCGCGCCCGGATGGGTTGAGGGCCAGTCTCACCTAGTATTTCGCCGACCGCATCCGCCATGTTGACGGGTCGGCGACATCGTGAAAGGACGTCCATGTCCCGGAGACTCTTCGCTGAGTTCGTCGGCACCGCCACCCTCGTCTTCTTCGGCGTGGGCGTAGCCACGTTGATGTTCGGCTTCAAGTTCGACGGGGGCAGCGTCGCGGCCGGCGTCGTCGCGACGGCGCTCACCTTCGGATTGGTCCTGGCGGCCCTGGCCTACGGCATCGGGCCGGTCTCCGGCTGCCACGTCAATCCGGCCGTGACGCTCGGGGCCGCCTTGGCGCGACGTATCGAACCGATCGAGGCGCTCTGGTACTGCGTGGCGCAGTTTGCCGGTGGTGCGTTCGGCGCCCTGGTGCTGTGGGTGCTCTTTCGACAGGTGCCCGGTTATCACACGTCGCTCCAGGGTCTGGGCACCGACGGCTACGCCAAGGCCTCGTTGATCCACATCAACGCCGGGGGCGCCTTCCTGGCCGAGGTCGTTCTCACGGCCCTCTTCGTCTTCGTCATCCTTCAGGTCACCAGCGTCGCCGCCAACGCCGCCATCGCGGGACTGGTGATCGGGTTGACACTGACCGTCGTGCACCTCATCGGCATCCCGATCACCGGTACGTCGGTCAACCCGGCCCGCGCGCTCGGCCCGGCCCTCTTCGTCGGCGGCACGGCCCTCAGTCAGGTCTGGCTCTTCATCCTGGCTCCGTTGGTCGGTGGCGCCGTCGCGGCGTTGCTGCACCGCCTGCTCTATCCATCGTCGAGCGCCGACGTCTAGGTCGAACGAACGCTCGCGAGCTCGCGAAGGCGACCATGACCTGACGATGTCATCATCACCACGAACCGAGCGTGACTCGCGACGCGCTCGCCGACGCCGCCGCAACCCAGGCTCGCGAGTCACAACATCGCTATGATGAGGAAAATTAATGGGGGGCCTCGGCCCATGGTGCTGGGAGACGACAATGAGTGACGTATCGAATGGTCCCGGATGGTGGCAGGCCTCTGACGGCAAGTGGTATCCGCCAGAACAGCAACCGGGAGCCGCGCCCACTCCGCCTCCGGCCAGTAGCGCACCGTCGCCGCGACCGGCCTCCAGCATGGGATCCTTCGCCTTTGACATGAAGCGCTGGAGCCAGGTCGAGCGGATCACGACGATCGCGACCCTCGTGCTGTTCATTTCGCTCTTCCTGCCGTGGTTCACCTACAAGTTCACCTACGGCTCGGTATCGGTGGACGGCCTGTGGCACGGCTGGATGTACATCGTCTTCATCCTCAGCCTGGCGATCGTGGTGAACATGGTGGCCAAGGCCGGCTTTCGCCAGATGCCCTACACCCTGCCGATGCCCGAAGAGCGCCTCCTGCTCTTCGCCACCAGCATCAACCTGGTGCTCACGGTCATCGCGTTCCTGCTCAAGCCGGGCGGTATCGGCTTCACCGGCATCGGCTGGGGCTTCGGTTCCTTCTTGGGTCTCATTGCCGCGATCATCGCGGCCTTCCCCACGATCGTGCCCGCGCTACAGGCTCGGCGTAAGTAGGGCGACCGGAGAGGCGACCGCGTCGCCACATCAGCGGCCGACGATTCGGACCATCTCGCGCTGTGTCGCGAATTGGGGGGTCCACCGTCCGTAGGCCCGGCACGCTAGAGGAGCAACGCTTCGGCACCCGGCCTTAGGCGAACCAGCATCGTTCGGGCCGCGACAGGTGACTCCACGCGATCGGACCGTCATCGAAGAAGGCGACCTTTTCGAAGAAGGAGCGTGTTTTGCCCTTCAACGAGCGGGCGAACTTGCGCCGCCCGGGGTCAATTTTTATTTTTTTTTTTTACTTTCACCCTCAAAATCCGATTCTTCCTCCAATTCGTCGCCCGGCGGTTGGCGAAGGCCGAAGAGATCGGGCCGGTCAGCGATGGCGTCCTCGATCTCCTGGAAGTGCTCGAGGCGGAACCGATCGAAGAGCGCGCGCCACTGCTCGGCCCCCTCGGGAGATTCGAAGGCTTCGCGCATGCGCTCCGGGGACACGATCTCCTCGAGGCCCGGGACCTCGCGCGCCAGGTACTTCAGGCGCTGGTAGTCCTGGTAGGAGACGACGGGCGGGTTGACGACCAACTTCTCGAAGTCGGGCAGGTTCGCGCGGATCCGGTCGTCCTTTAAGAACGACGTCGTGAGCAACAAGAAGAGGACCTGCTCCTCGGGGTTCTCCGACAGCACGATGAGACTCTTGCCGGCGGTGTCGCGGGTGCGCGCGGTGCTGGCGAAACTCTCGTGCACGATCTCGCCGATCTCGGTGATGACTTTGGTGAACAGCAGCGCGACCGGACGGGCGCTCTCGATCTGGGCGTCGTTCAGCGAGGCCACCACCTCGACGTAGGGCAGGGCCGAACTGTCGTTCATCACGTCGAGCACCGTGTTGCCCGACCACCGCCGTCCCGCGTCGTTCGCCGCGTCGACGTGACCGACGGGGCGGGCGAAGAGGTCGGTCTCGGGACGGTGCAGGAGGGAGAACTCCCCGCCGAGCAGGTCGATCAGCAGTCCGGCGAACTCGACGTAGATGTCCGAGCCCCGCCCGAGCCGCTTGCGCAGCGTGGTCATGGAGGGCGCGAGCTTCAGGTGCTGGAAGAAGACCTCGTCGAGGACGTCGCGTTCGCCCTGCTCCTCCTCGGCCGCCGCCGCGTTGGTCGCGGTGCGCAACTCGTTGAGGCGGTCGTCCCAGCGCTGGGCGATCTTGGTGACGTACTCGCGGATCAGGCCTGGGTCGACGCTCGAACCCTCCCACCAGAGCCGCCACGCCAACTCGTCCAGGTGCTTGGTCTTGGATTTCAGTTGGGCGATGCGCAGCATCCGCTCCGCGGTGCCCGCGGGGAAGGTCGTCTTGGGGTCTCGCCAGCCGTTGGGATTGAGGAAGGGCTCGTTGATCAGGTGGCGCTGGTGCAGTCGAACGAGTTGGTCGCGGGTCAGTTCAAAACCGGCGAATTTCAGGTAATCCCACACGTCGCGGGCCGTCTCTTGGGGCCCCGCATCTCCGTTACGACTCACCTCAAAACTCTACTGACGGGCCCTGCGAAAATGCGGCATTTGCGGGCTCTTCGCCGTCGGCGCGGCGACGTCGAGGGTGTGACGCGTCGCGCTCGAGCCACCTCGTCGCCGCAGCCGGACCTATTGAAGCGCCGAGTTCGCGATCCAGTAGTCGACGAGGTCGCCGTCGCCCTCGAGCAGTAGCGACGATGCCTCGATCGGCCGGCGCCGGTAGAGCACGAGTAAGAGTTCCAGCACCGAGCCAGCGAGGAGCGCGTCGCCGGGGCCGCCATCGCGCCCGACGATGAACCCCTCGGGTTCGAAGCGGATCGACCAGCTCGCCGACACGTCCGTCGCGCGGATCGTGAGGAGCTGGCCGTGGCCGTGCAGTTCGCCGACGTTGGGGGAGAAGGCCTGCGCGGCCCTAAGGTTCACCAGGAACTCGTCGATCGCGTCGGCGGCCAGATCGGGCGACGCGCTCGGTTCGCGCCGACCGGCCAACTGCAGGTCGATGCGGTGCACCAGGGTCTCATGGAGTTGGCGCCTCGACCAGAAGCGGACGTGTTGGTCGACGCCCCAGGCCCACATGGGGCTGTCGGGATCGCCCACGCGCAGGGTCCTCAGTAGTTGGGCCCCGCCGCGGCGAAGCCACGGTCCGTCCACTGGTCCTGTCTCGAGGCCCATGTCGTCGGGCGATACGTAACGCGGCGCGAGGGTCGACACGAGGTTCTGCGCCCATCGATGGATCGTGCCCAGGTGCGACGCGAGGTCGACGACGGTCCAGTCCGGGCAACCGGGCACTCCGGCGTCGGGTGCCGCGGTGTCGAAGGCACTCGCGAACCGGTCGATCTCCACCTCGAGGGCGTCGCAGTGCTGCTCGTGATTCATCTGCGAATACTAGGGGTGTTAGATTAGGGGCGAACCCCGTTGGTCGCCTCAGGGCTTGAACGCGCACCCGTCCCAGAACGCCACCAGATGCCGGCGCAGGACTCCGCGCAACTCGATGGTCAGTTCGTGCGGATGACCGCTGACGCCGCCGGCGAACCTCACGTCGATATCCTGCGAGTGCGCCGAGACGTACTCCTGCGCGTTCTTCGGGGCCGAGGTGTGCACGTCGAGCAGCGTCAGGTTCCCCGAACAGCAGGTGTGGGTGTTGGCCCGCACGTAGACGGTGCCGCCGTGATCCAGTACGAACTGCCTGGCCGGGTTCGAGACAACGACGTCCACGACCTCAGTGTAGATTCGAGCCCGCGTCGACGGTCCTACGGTTCGACCGGCGCGAGAGACGCTCGCCCCATCGTGGCCACCAGTCTCGTGGCACGGGGTTCGATTCGGTGACGCCGAATCGCTTGACAACTTCACAAGCCGTGATTATGTTGGCGCCAAGCGCGAACCCTTAACGCAAGGGCGCATTGGGGGGGATCACCATGGAGCCAGAGGGAGCTACACCGGGCGTCGCATCAGGGGGATTGGACAATTCGGCCACCGCCCACGCCGACCGCCAGGACCTGGAGACGTTCGGCTACAAGCAGGAACTGCACCGCACGCTCGGTCTGTTCAGCTCCTTCGCCGCGGCCTTCAGTTATATCTCGCCCTCGACGGGTATCTTCACCCTGTTCTCCCTCGGGCTCATCACGCTCGGCGGCGTCTTCATCTGGTCCTGGCCGGTGGTGGCGCTCGGCCAGCTGATCGTGGCGCTCAACTTCGCCGAGGTCTCCAGTCACTACCCGGTCGCCGGATCGGTCTTCCAGTGGACGAAGTACCTGGCCGGGCGGCCCTACGCTTGGTTCACCGGCTGGATCTACATCTTCGCCGGCATCCTCACCGTCACCGCCGTCGTGGTGACGCTCCCGCTGACGGTGCTGCCGGCGCTGTACAACATGGGCTGGCACGTCGACGCCGGGGCGTTGCACGACCAGATCTGGGTGGCCCTGATCACCCTGGTCGTGATCACCGTGCTGAACATCTTCAGCGTGCGCCTGGTGTCGATCATCAACAACACCGGGGTCTTCTTCGAGATCATCGGTATGGTGATCTTCGCGATCGTGATGCTCATCGTGCACCGCCACCAGCACATCTCGGTCGTCACCAACAGCGGCGGGATCCACGTGACGTTGCCGGCCTTCTTCGCGGCGATGTTCATGAGCCTCTTCGTCATCTACGGTTTCGATACCGCGTCGACGCTGGCCGAGGAGACCCATGATCCGCGCCGCAAGGCGCCCCAGGCCGTGTTGATGTCGGTGTCGGGAGCTTTCATCATCGGCGGCATCTTCCTGCTGGCCTGCCTGATGGCGATCCCCAATCTCTCGACGGCGATCAAGGACGGCTGGGGGCCGGCCCAGATCATCGACGCCAACTTCGACACCTTCTGGGCGACGGTGTACCTCCTCGTCGTCTCGGCGGCGATCCTCGTGTGTTGCATGTGCATCATGGCCGCGACCGTGCGCCTCTGCTTCGGCATGGCCCGCGACAACCGCCTGCCGGCGTCCAAGACGCTGGCCAAGGTCCACCCGTCCCTGCACACGCCGATCGGGGCTTGCCTGGTGGTCGCGGTCCTGGCCGCCGTGCCGATGCTCAAGTACGCCGGCGCGGGCATCGTCGCCATCGCCGCGACCGCGATGATCTATCTCTCCTACTTCCTCGGCAACCTCGCGATCATGTACGCGAGGAGCCACGGCTGGCCCAAGGAGGACGCCCCCTTCAAGCTGGGCAGGTGGGGCATGTTCGTCAACGTCCTGGCCCTCGTCTACGGGGGAGCGATGTTGATCAACTTCGCCTGGCCCCGTGCGGCGAGCAACCCCGAGCCGAACCAGACCCTGGGGGCCCTCAGCCTGGGCGTCGGATTCTTGAACAAGATCCCGATCCTCTACACGGTGCTCGGGGCGGTGCTGATCGTCGGCATCATCTACTACCTCGTCTCGGAGGTGAAGAAGCCGCTGCCGGTCGTGCCGCCGCCCGAGAGCGGGGCCTTCGTCATCCCGCCCGAGTCCCTGCCCTACGACGAGGCCGGTCCCGGCGCGACCTCGTAGTCGCGCGAATCCTAAGGCCGCGGTCGAGGGGACGTCTACTCTTCTGGCATGTGTCGAAACATCACCACCCTGCGCGGCCTCGAGCCCCGCGCCACGACCGAGGAGATCGAGGCGGCCGCCCGCCAGTACGTGCGAAAGGTGAGCGGCGTGCAGTCGACGTCGCGCCATACCGAGGTGGCCTTCGAGCAGGCGGTCGCGCGCGTCGCCGCGGCGACCACTGACCTGCTGGCCTCGTTGCCCGAGCGGCTGTTGCCGCCCTCGACGTTGCCGCCGCTGCGTCGCCGGTCGGCACCGTCACAGCGAGACGCCTAGCCGTGGCCGAGCGCGAAGGAGATGAAGATCCCGTACTGGCCGGTGTCCGCCATGATCCCACGACCGATACGTATGAGGTGGTCGTCGTCAGGGCCATGAACGCTCCGGCCAGTGAGATCTATCACGCGTGGACGCGGGGGTTCGACGCCTGGTTCGCGGCGCCGGGTGCGCTGCGTATGAGAGCTGAGGTCGGCGAGCCGTTTTGGTTCGACGTGGTAGTCGAGGGCGTGCGTCACCCGCACTACGGACGGTTCACCAAACTCGAACCCGATCGGGTGGTCGAGATGACCTGGCTCACGGGACGCTCGGGCACGCTCGGCGCCGAGACCCTGGTCACGGTGGAGCTGCACGCCTACGACGGCGCGACCATGATCCGCGTGACCCACGGGGGGTTCTACGACGCCGAGTCGGCCCGCCAGCACGGAGAGGCGTGGCCGGCCGTGCTCGAACACCTGGACGACGTGCTCTCGCCCTAAGGGCCACGCGCTGACCGTACGATCGGTGGAGCGACGAATGACGCGATCAACGAGAGGAATGGCCCGGACCCTAGAGCAGCCCCAGGTCTCCTTCTGCGTGCGAACGCTGGTGACAGGGGCTACAGAGAAACTCGCAGTTGCTCAGTTCGTCGGTGCCGCCCGACGTGAGTGACCTCTTGTGGTGGAACTCGGCGCCGCGCACGCGACAGCGTCCGAAGTGCGGGCAGGTCCGTCGCTCGCACTGGCAGATGCCGCGGGCGCGCTGGCGGGCCTCGAGTTCGACCGATTCGGGGAATGCCACGGGTGCGACCTCCTGTGACGGGAGTTTCGCCTCATAGTGTGCCACGCCGAGCGCGAGATGTCGACGGCCTCTCCTCGCCCGGGGCCATGAGGAGAGATGCTAGGTTCGACGCTCGTGCGGCGACTCCTCGCGGCGATCGACCTCGTGATCGTCCTGCTCTTTGTGGCAATCGGCCGCTCGGTCCACGATCACGGCGTCAGAGTCGGCGGCATGATCTCCACGACGTGGCCCTTCGCGCTCGGGCTCGGCGCCGGTTGGATCCTCGTCGTCGCGTCACGTCGCGACGGTACGGGCCTGCGAGACGGCGTGGTCGTCACTCTCTCGACCGTGGCCGTGGGGATGGTGCTGCGCGTGCTGTCGGGTCAGGGCACGGCCGCGGCGTTCATCGCGGTGGCGCTCGGTTTCCTCGGCGCGGCGATGATCGGCTGGCGACTGGCCCTGGCGGGACTGGCCCGCATTCGCGCGGCCCGCGATCCCGGGTGAGCGCAGGCGCGGATAGGTGCCGGTGGTCAGACCGCTCCGCCGTAGAGGTCGAGGGTGTGGGCCATGCCGCCGTCGACCGCCACCGTCTCGCCGGTGACGAAGCGCGACGCGTCCGAGGCGAGGAAGACGATGACGTCGGCGACGTCCTCGGGCGTGGACCATCGTCGCAGTGGCGTCTGAGCCTCGATCGTCTCGACGACGCCCGCGATGGCCTTGTTCTTCGCCCACAGGGCGGTGTCGACGACGCCCGGCGCGACGGAGTTGACCCGGATGCCCGAGGGACCGAGCTCGATCGCGAGCGAGCGGGTGGCGGCGTCCATCGCACCCTTGGAGGCGGCGTAGGCCGCCCGCCGCGGCGTTCCCAAGAGGGCCGAGATCGAAGAGAGGTTGATGATGGAGGCGCCGCCCTGTGCGATCATCGAAGGAATCAGGGTGGCGATGAGCACCAGTGGCGCCCGAACGTTCACCGCCAAGAGCTCGTCGATCTGACGGGCGTCGAGGTCGACGGTGGCGAAGCGGGCCGCCGCCGCGGCGTTGTTGACGAGGATGTCCACGCGGTCGAGTCCCTCCAGTGCCCGCAAGCCCAGTTGCCTCGCCGCCTGGGCGTCGGCGAGGTCCGCGTCGAGGACCAGGGGCTCGTGGCGCAGTTCGCGCGCTATCTCCAGGAGCGCCTCGCGGCTGCGGGCACTCAGGGCGACGCGCGCCCCGGCGCGGTCGAGGGCGCGGGCCGTCGCGGCCCCGATGCCGCGCGAGGCTCCGGTCACCAGCGCGGTTCGTCCCTCGAGCGGTTCGGTCATCTCGTCAGAGTAACCAGCGCGTACAGGCGACGGCTTTCGAGGGTCCCGTGCCCGGCCCGTTGCGTCGATCCTAAGAAATATGGTCAGGCGTTGTAGCTGGCGAGCACGACATTGCCCGAACTGTCGACGACGCGAAGACCGGTGATCTGGCTGAGTTTGACGGCGCACGACATTGTGGCGTCGACCTCTCGCCCCGACACCGCACGGTACGTCCCGGCCACCCACCAGTCGCCCGAGGCCGTCTCCATCGAGACGGTGTAGACGCCGTTGCCGGGCAGGCCCCGTTCGTGCAGTTGTACCGAGGTTCCCCACGAGCGCGCACTCAGCACCGCGGTCGCCACGACTGCGGACGGTCCGCGCAGGGCCAGCGTGCGCTCGGTGGGCGCAGACGGTCCGGCGCTGAAGACGGCGATCAGCACGGCCGCCGCGGCGAGCAGCCCGACGGCGCTCGCCAGGGTCACGCGCGTGCGCCGTCGCCGCTGCAGGCGGCCGCCGTCGAGCAGGTCACCGAGGACCCGTTCGGTCAGCTCGGGCGGCACCGACGCCGTCGGGGTGACGTTGGTCGGGTCGACGTAGGCGAGCATCGAGAAGGTATCGGCCAGTTCGCGCGCGACGTCGCGGCAGTCGGCGCAACCGTCGAGGTGGGCCGCCAGCCCGGCCCGCTCGCTCGGCGACAGGTCGGCGAAGAGTTGCATGGCGAGTGCCTCGCGCCACGTATCGCAGGTCGAATCGCTCACTGGTCCCACCCCGCCTCCTCGAGAAGGATCCGGAGCATGCGCAGCGCGTAGAAGGCGCGGCTGCGCACCGTCCCTTCGGGCAGCGCGAACAGTTCGGCGACCTCACGGCCGGTGCGCCCGTTGAAGTAGAGCTCGGTGACGACCATGCGGTGCTCCGGGTCGAGCCGCGCCAGCGCCGACTCCATCTGCCAGCCGAGCATGGCGTGTTCGAGGCGGTCTTCGGCGACCGGCTCCTCGCCCTGCTCGATGGGCACGGTCTGGATCTTCATCTGGCGCACCCCGAGGTCGATGATCACGCGACGCTCGATGCTGAACAGCCAGGTGCGCAGCGAGCCGAGCGTCGGATCGAAGCGCGACCTGGAGCGCCACGCCCGCGCGAACGTCTCCTGGACGGCGTCCTCGGCGCTGGTGAGCGAGTAGAGCGAGCGGCGCGCGAAGCCGAGCAACTCGCCGCCGTGGGCGAGGAAGGCGTCGCGCAGGCCGGCCTCGTCCGCTGTCTCGACCCGCTCCGTGCCGGCTGGACTGATGGTGCGGCGCCGGACGTCCTCGGTCGTCACCTCGCGCCCACCGTCGTGCGGGCCCTCACCGTGTCGGGCATGGGATCATCGGCCAACGTCAGTAGCCCCCGCCCCCTCCGCTGAGCGTGGTCGTCGTCGTCGAAGTGGTCGTGGTCGTTGTCGTGGTCGTGGCCTTGGTCGTGGTGGTGGTGGTCGGATGGGTGGTCGTCGTCGTGTTGCCCGAGCCGCCCGAGAAGGCCCGCTTGATCTCGGTGGTCGCGGCCTTGGTCGAGGAGGCCTTCACCACGTACCAGCGGCCGCCGAAGGCGCTCAGGCCCTCGCCGTTGGCCTGGCGCGGTCCGTCGTCGCCGCTGTAGGTGTAGAGCGGGAACGAGTTGAACGTGACCTGCTTGGTGGTGGCACTGCGCTTCACGAAGCCAATCTTTCCGTCGACCTTGGCTCCGAGCGTAATGGTCGTGACCGAATCCTTCACGAGCACGGGTTTCCACGTCGACAGGCACGCGGACTTGCACTTGAGAGCGGCACCCTGCTCCACGCTCAGCACGTAGAGCGTCCTCGAGGACTGGTTCACGAGCGCACCGGCGAACCCCGTCAGGTTGGCCGATTCCAGTGACGGCGTCGACGCCCCCGCCGATACGGTCGCCAGCAACACCGACGCCGCGAAGGTCGCACCGGCCACGCGGAAGAATCGTCTGAAGAGGGAATGGTGAGCTCGCTCGGTCATGGCATCAACTCCTTCGCGCTCGCGGTGCGGCACCGTGTCGTATCTATGACTACCGCGATGGGGCGGACAATGTTCATCGCGGCTTGGGCCTTGGCCGGAAGGCCCGGCGGGGCCGTCCGGATGGGAATCGCCGCTTGTTACTCTCTCGTAGAAGCCGACCGGGAGGCGAGATGGCGTACGCGCACCACGGGGACGTCCGTCTCTACTACGACACCTGCGGCGACCCCTCGGATCCGGCGGTGCTGCTCGTCAGCGGCCTGGCGCGCCAGTGCATCAACTACCACGACGAGTTCTGCCAGCGCCTGGCGGCGCCGGGGTACTTCGTGGTGCGCTTCGACAACCGCGACGTGGGGCTGTCCACGAAATCGAGCGAGCGGACCCCACCCAACGCGCCGTACCTCTTGAGCGACATGGCCCGCGACGCCCTGGCCGTGCTCGACGAGTTAGGGGTCGACGCGGCCCACGTCTGGGGAGCGTCCATGGGGGGCATGATCGCCCAGACGATGGCCATCGAGCACCCGGGGCGGCTCCTGACGATGACGTCGATGATGTCCACGACCGGCGACCCCGACGTGGGCCAACCTTCACCCGAAGCCCTGGACGTCTTGCGCGCGCCGCGCCCGAGTGACCGGGAGAGCTACGTGGCCCAGCGTCTCGCGCAGGACCTCGTCTGGGGCAGTCCGGCCTGTCACGACGAGGCCCGTCTGGTCGAGGCCGCCGTCGAGGCCTTCGAGCGGAACTTCCACCCCGAGGGGGTCGCCCGCCAGATGATGGCGATCTCGGCGTCGGGCTCGCGCTCCTCGGCCCTGGCCAGGGTGTCGGTGGCGACCCTCGTCGTGCACGGCGACTGCGACACCCTCATCGACGTCAGTGGGGGACGACGAACGGCCGAGGTGATACCGGGCGCGCGCTTCGTCCTCGTGCCCGGGTTGGGCCACGACTATCCGCCCGAGTACTGGGACCAACTGATCGCCCTGGTGCACGAGCACATGGGTGCGTAGGCGAATCCTCGACCCGAAATCCGCGGGACATTATCCCTCGTAGCCGCGAGATCGGGCGAAACACGGCTCCTGGCGCCACCTGTGTCGAGACCGCGGAATTTGGGCAAAGGTGGATAGTGTGGGCCCATGATACGTGGCTTCTTCGTCGTGGTCGGTACGTTCTGCATCGGTTTCAGCATCTGGCTGATCGCCGAGCAGAACGTCCACAACCGTGCCTGCGACGCGGCCCACCCGACGCTCGGACAGTTGACCGGCCAGGGAATGTCTTCGGAGTGCCTCAATATCGTCTGGTACTACTTCTGCGGCTTCGCCCTCCTGGCCTTCGGGCTGATCGCCATGATCACGGCAATCTCCATGATGCGCAAGCAGCGCCGTGGCCACCGCACCCGCGAGATTCCCAAGCCGGGGCCCTTCGACGGCCATCCGAGCTGACCTCGAGCGGTAGTCGCGAGGGCGGCCCGACGATGACCTACCACCTGGCTCAGGTGAACGTCGCGCGACTGCTCGAGCCGCTCGACAGCGAGCGGCTCCAGGGCTTCGTCGCGGCCCTCGATCCGGTGAACGCCTCGGCGGACGGGGCGGCGGGCTTCGTGTGGCGCCTGCAGAGCGAGGAGGGCAACGCCACGTCGATCACGGCCTTTGAATGGGACGTGGGTCAGAGCGCGGGCATCATCGTCAACCTGAGCGTCTGGGTGTCGCCGGAGGCGCTGACCGCCTGGGTCCACGGGCCCGAGCACCGAGCCGTGCTGTTGCAGCGACGTACGTGGTTTGAGCGAATGAGCGACGCCACCACCGCGCTCTGGTGGGTGCGCGCCGGCCAGCTGCCGAGCACCCTCGACGCGGAGTTGCGGGTGCGCCACCTGCGCGCGCGCGGGCCGACGCCGTTCGCCTTCACCTTCAAAGAGACCTTCGATCGGCCCCACGACTAGGGGGCGCCGGGTTGGTCACCTGCGCTGGTCGGGCGCGAACGACTCGCTCGGTGACGTCAGGAGCTCTCCATCACCAGCTCGACCACCGGTATCACGCGCGTGGTCTTCGCCTGGTACTCAGCGAAGCCCGGGTACCGTCCGGCCTGGATGGCGTAGACGCGATCGCGCTCCGGCTCTTCGAGCGAGACCGCTCGCGCCGACACCGTCGTCGGTCCGATCTCGGCCGTGACGTCGGGATGGGCGACGAGGTTGTGGTACCAATCGGGATTGGTGTCGGCGCCCGACTTCGAGGCGAAGACGAATGTCCGCCCGTCCTGTTCGAGGTACATCATCGGATTGATCCGCTCGCGGCCCGACTTGGCGCCGGTGGTGTGCAAGAGAAGGACCGGAGCGCCGGTAAACGCTCCGCCCACGACACCGTCGTTGGCTCGGAACTCCTCGATGACCTTCTTGTTCCATTCGTTGACCGGGTTGACGGATTCTTCGTTGCCACTGTTGCTCATCGCTGCCTCCTGCTGGCCTCGTCGCGACCACCGTGTCGCGTCTCTTCACGTTAGGGTCGACGTGACAACCTTCGCGCGGTGTCGCGGGGGCTAGTCGGACAGCCTCAGGCGGGGTTGACGCTGCCAGCCCTCGATGCCCCAGTTCTCCTCGGCCCGAACGTACATCGCGCTCACGCTGTAGGCCGGGACGGCGGGCGAGAAGAGGTAGCCCTGGCCCAGTTCGCAGTGGAATCCCGAAAGCCTCGCCAGCTGTTCCTGGGTCTCGATGCCCTCGGCCAGCACGGTCATGTCGAGGCGCTGGCCGAGCGAGATGATCATCTCCAGCAGGGTGTCGTTGTGGGAGCTCTCGTGCAGGGGGCGGATGAACGACTGGTCGATCTTGATCACCTTGGGGCGCAGCAGGACCAGGTGCGAGAGGGAGGAGAACCCGGTGCCGAAGTCGTCGAGCGCGAAGCCGATGCCGAGTTCGTTGAGCTGTTCCATCACGCTCATCGTCCGGGTCACGTCCAGCAGCGCCACGCTCTCGGTGATCTCGAGGATCAGCCGCTGCGGGGCCAGCTCGCTGGCCGTCAGGGCCCGGACGATCGTCGCCACCAGCCCGGGGTCCTGGAACTGGTGGGCCGAGAGGTTGACGGTGACGTAGGGGGCCGCGGTGTGGCCCTCTTCGATCTGCCAGGTGCTCGCCTCGGTGACGGCCTCGTGCAGCGCGAAGGCGCCCAGTTCGAGGATCAGCTCGCTGCGTTCGGCGAGGGGGATGAAGACGGTGGGCGTGACCCAGCCCTGCTCGGGGTGGCGCCAACGCATGAGGGACTCGAAACCCATCACGTCGCCGGTCGTGAGGTCGACGATGGGCTGGTAGTGCATCGAGAGCTCGCCGTTGGAGAGCGCCCGGCGCAGTTCCTGGACCAGTTCGAAGTGGCTGACGGCCTGCTGGTGCATGCTCGGGGTGAAGACCACGTAGTGACCCTTGCCCTGGCGCTTGGCCTCGTGCAGGGCCACGTCGGCGTTCTGGATGAACTCGCGCGAGCTGCGGCTCTGATCGTCCCAGACGAGGACGCCGATGCTGGCGTGCTGGTCGATGGCGACTCCGGCGAACGAGAACGGGGTGGCCAGCACCTCGAGCAGGCGGGCGGCCACCTCCTCGGCCTCCGACGGCGACGACAGGCCCTCGGCTAGGTAGAGGAATTCGTCGCCGCCGAATCGACTGAGCGTGTCCGAGGGGCCCATGGCCCGTTCGAGGCGGTGCGCGATCGCCACCAGCATCTGGTCGCCGACCAGGTGGCCGTGGGTGTCGTTCACGCCCTTGAAGTCGTCGAGGTCGAGCAGCAAGACGGCGCCCGACCCGCCGTGGCGCGCGACCCGGGCGTGCGCTTGGAGCAGGCGGTCGTCGAAGAGGGCCCGGTTGGCGAGGCCGGTCAGGGGATCGTGCAGGGCCTGGTGCGAGAGCTGCGCCGTCAGGGCGCGCTCTTCGGTGATGTCGCGTTCGGAGAAGACGAAGTAGATGGTGCGGCCCTCGTCGTCGCGGGCCGGGGAGCGCGAGACCTCGACCACGATGACCCGACCGTCCTTGCGCTGGTAGCGCTTGACGTAGCGCAGGTGGTCGTCCTGGCCGAGCATCGCTCGCGCCAGGCTCTCCTCGGTGATGCCCACGTCCTCGAAGTAGGTGAAGGGCTTGGAGTCCCGGCCCAGCAGTTCCTCGCGCTCGAAGCCGACCATCTCGCAGAAGGCGTCGTTAACCGCGATCAGTCGGTCCTCTAAGTCGGTGAAGCTCATGGGGGCCATGTTGTCCTCGAAGGCCAGGCGGAAGCGCTGCTCGGTCTCGCGCAGCAGCGCCTCGTTCTCGGCGAGCCGTCGGCCGTCGCGCAGGCGGGTGACGCCGTAGGCCAGGTCGTCGGCCAACTCGCCCAGCAGGGTCACCTCGGTCGGCCCGAAGGCCCCCGGTTCGCCGGCGTAGATGCTCAGCGTGCCGATCAGTTGCTCGTCGACGATCAAGGGGAAGGCGCAGCCCGTGCGCAGGCCGTACCTCTCGGCCGATCCCCGCCACGGTTCGCAGTCCTCGGACGCTCGGATGTCGTCCAGCACCTGCACGGTGCCGCTTCGTACGGCGTGACCGGTCGGTCCGGCGCCGAACTCGTTGTCGCCCCAACTGAAGCGGACCTCGTCGAGGTGCTCGGTGCAGCCGGCCGCGGCGACGGGCCTGATCGTGTGGCCCTCGTCCTGTTCGATGGCGCCGACCCAGGCCAGTCGGTAGGTGCCCGACGAGACGATCGTCGAGCAGAGGTCGTTGAGCAGCGCCGACTCCTCGGTGGCGTGCACGAGCACCTGGTTGCCCTGGGTCAGCGTCTGCAGGGCGCGCGACAGGTTGACCCGCTCGGTGACGTCACGTCCGTTGATGACGATGCCGGCCACCCCGTCGTTGTCCAGGCAGTTGGTCGAGACGAGCTCCAACTCTCGGACCTGGCCACTCGGCGTGAGCGTGCGCACGACGTCGCGCAGGGTGGCGCCGGGCTCGCGCACCAGCGTCACGAACTGGTGGGTCACGCGCACCAGATCCTCGGGGTGCAGATACGCGAAGGAACTCGAACCCATTCCGTCCTCGGGCGAGATGCCGAAGGTGGCCAGCGCGGCGGGGTTGGCGTAGAGGACGCGGCCCTCGCGGTCGAGCACGACCATCAGGTCCGACGAGCGCTGCGCGACGTCACGCAGGGCGCCGAAGCGGTCGGCGCTGACCCCTGGGTCCCCGCTCGGGGAGCCTCCAGCGTCGCCTGAATTGTCCGCTACTGCCTCGGGCGTGGCCGATTCCGACCGACTGCCCTTTAAGGATGCCATGATGACACTATAGCATGTCATTATGACTCGATACTATGGCACTATGGAGTCCGTTGACGACGAGCGAGGGAGATCCGGCCCGGGCGGGCGCCCACCGGGGGTGCCGGGTGATCGGCCGAACCTGCGCGAGGACTCGCGATCGAGGGCGAGGACGCGGATCATCCAGGGGGCGATGATCGCCATCGCGGCCTCCGGGCTCGACGCCACCATCGACGAGGTGGCCGACGCCGCCGGGGTGAGCCGACGGACCGTGACCCGTTATTTCGCCACCCACGGAGAGCTCATCGCCGCCACCATCGACGAAGGGCTCACCTTCATCGGCACCAATATCCCCGACGCGCCGCCGGTGAGTGCGGACGTCGAGGCGTGGCTGACCGACGCGCTCGTGAACCTGCACCAGGTGACCCGTCAGCTGCTCGGTCGGGCCTTCTGGGACATCCATATCGACCGACCCAACACGCCCAAGGAAGTCACCGACGCGCTGGCCAAGGTGGTGGTCGAGCGCTACCGCTTCGCCGGCGACCTGGCCCGCACGGCGTGGCTCGCGGCCGGCGGGACGCTGGACCCACCGACGTGGGTCGTCGACGCCTTCACCTTCCACGTCTCGGGCTTCGCGACCTTCGCACTCGCCAAGTACAGCGCCACCGAGACCGGGCAGTTGAGCGCCCGCATCTTGTGGCTGGTGCTCACCTCGGCCGTCGACGAGCAGCGTCGCGGGCCACGCGAGTAGCCCGTCGCGAGGTCCCGCCTCATCAGGTGCGCCGCGACCGACGGGGGCTGGCGTGCCGGTGCGCGGGTGGGGACGGTACCTTGGGGCCAGGGACCCGGGACTATCGAGCCCGCTCCCTCGGTGGGAGGTGGAATCGTGAACGCAGCTCGCGTCGCCTCGTTGAAGGTGCTCCCTCTGTCGATCGCCGTCTTGTCGCTGTCGTCGCTGGGCGCACTTGGTTCGCCGGCCGGCGCCACCTCGTCGGCGACCGGCGTCATCTCGGGCCACGTGGACGAGTGCGGGCCCGGTCCGATCCCGGTGACGCCCACCAACCACCCGCCGGCGCCGCAGCCGGTCGTCGTCACGGTCCGTCACGGCGAGCGGACCGTCGCCTACGAACAAGTCGTGATGACCACCAGCCTGCCCTGGACGGGGACGTTCTCCTTCAACGTGCCGGCCGGTCGGTACGAGGTGATCTCCTCCTATCGCGAGGTCGCGCGCTGGGTGCACGTTCGCCCGGGGGCCAGGACCCTCGTCAGTTTCGGTCTGTTCGCGTGTCCCATGACGACGGGCGGCTCGCCCAAGCTCTAACGGTCACGCCACGCGCTTCGTGGTTGTGGTGCGGGAGCGACTAGTGAAGGAGTTGGCGCCCGAGCGCGCGCCAGCGCACCACGGCCCACCACAGCGAGAGCAGCACTAGCGCCTCGACGGCGACGGCCAACGAGCCCACCACGACGGCGCGGCCGATCGTGACGTAGATCACCAGGGCCAGTTCTGCGACCATCGCGACCAGGCAGAGCACCGCGTAGGGACCGTACTGGATGGCCGCCTGGTGGATCCGCGGGGTCGCCTCAGTGTGCGGGTGCCAGAACGCGCCGAGCACGTCGCGTTTCTCTTGGCGCGAGCAGCTTCGATAGACGTCCAGTTTCACGTCACAACGCTACCGAGCGCTGCGGCCCTCGACGCCGTGGCGGGGCCTTCGAAGGACGAAGTTTATGAGAAGTTGTGAGGAGTGTTCGTGGGCCCGCGTTCTCGGGGGGTATCCCTACGGCGAGGGACGGGCCGCTGGTCGAGACGCTAGGAGAGCACCCGGCGTTTGAAGTTCCTCAGCCCGAGCCACAAGAAGCCGACGCAGAATCCGATGAGCACGGGATAGATGACGTAGAGGTGCATGTGGGGCACGTTGGTGAAGGCGGCGCGCATGCCCTCGTTGACGTAGATGAGGGGATTGATCAAGACGACCGTCTGCAGCCAGTGCCACGAACCGAGCTTGACGCTCGAGAGCCGCGTCCACTGGTAGTAGGTGCCGCCGAGGAAGGTGATCGGCAGGATGATGAATCCGAACATCAGGCCGATGTTGCGCGGTTCGAAACTCGTGCCGAGCACGAGGCCGAGGGCCGCCGTGGCGACGCAGGCGATCGGCACCAGGGTGAGCAGGATGAGCCAGTGCAGGTTGAGGTGGGCCGAGACGCCGCTGGCGTGCACGACGGACGCGATCGGCAGCACGATGGCCGCCGAGATCATGCCCTGGATCGCGCCCGAGAGGACCTTCTCGAAGGCGACCAGCCAGATGGGACAGGGGGCCTGGACGCGGTCCTCGATCTCGCGGGTGAAACCGAACTCCGTCGCCATCTGCAGGGCGACCGACTGGACGCCCTGGAACATGATCGAGATCCCCACCACGCCCGCGACGAGCACCGTGGCGAAGGCGCTCTCGGCCGCGGCCCCGGCGCCCCCGACCGACTGGCCGATCTTGGGGAAGATGAAGAGGAAGACGAAGCAGAGCAGGAACGGCTGGATGACGGTGCGCAGTACGAAGATGACGACGTCCTTCCACAGCACGGCGACGTCGCGCAGCAGCAGGGCGCCCAGTGCCGCGCGGCTGGCCGAGAAGGTCGTGCGCCGAGGACCGACGTCGAAATGGTGATGCTCGTAGGTGGCCGCTTCGGTCGCCATCAGTCGCGCAATTCCTTACCCGTGAGGTTGATGAAGACCGTCTCGAGGGTCGGTTCGGCGACCGCGATGTCGGCGATCTCCACGCCGGTCGCCTCGGCGCTGGCGATGACGCGGGCCAGCAGCCGGTCGGCGCCCTGGACGTGCAGCTCGAGACCGGTGTCGGTCTGTCGGCTGCGGGTGACGCCTTCGACGTCGTGCTCGAGCGCCGCGGCGAGGCGGTCCTGGTCCCCGCTGAACTTGATGGTCACGATGGTGTCGATTCCGACCGAGTGCTTCAAGTTCTCCGGCGTGCCGAGCGCCAGGATCTTGCCGTGGTCCATGATCGCCACGCGGTCGCAGAGCTGGTCGGCCTCTTCCATGTAGTGCGTCGTCAACAGGATCGTCTGGCCGTCGGCGTTGAGCTGCTGGAGGATCTCCCACAGGGCGAGGCGGCTCTGCGGGTCGAGGCCGGCGGTGGGTTCGTCCATGAAGAGCACGGCCGGACTGTGGAAGATCGACCTCGCGACCATGAGCCGCTGGGCCATGCC
Source organism: Acidimicrobiales bacterium (assembly GCA_050010495.1). Taxonomy (GTDB): domain Bacteria; phylum Actinomycetota; class Acidimicrobiia; order Acidimicrobiales; family RAAP-2; genus RAAP-2. Next base: position 2,348 of record JBEKKW010000012.1, on the reverse strand, counting down.
GCCCGAGAGCGCGTAGACCGAGGCCTTGGCCCACTTGGTCAACTGGAACTGCTCGAGCAGTCGGTCGGCCGTGGTGCGTGACGAGGCGGCGCTCATGCCGAAGAGGCGCCCGTGGTAGTAGAGGTTCTCCCACACGGTGAGTTGGCGGTCCAGCGTGTTGGTCTGGGAGACGACCCCGATGATCTGCTTGGCCAGCGCCGGGTGGGCGATCACGTCGATGTCGGCCACGACGGCCGAACCGGACGTCGGGATCACGCGGGTCGTCAGCATGCCGGCCGTCGTGGTCTTGCCGGCGCCGTTGGGACCGAGCAGGCCGAAGATCTCGCCCGCCGCCACGTCCAGGTTCAATTCGTCGACGGCGCGGAAATCCCCGCCGGGATAGATCTTGGTGAGGTCCTCGGTGTGGATGACGGTCGTGGCGACGCCAGTATCGGTCACGGTGGAGGTAGCCATTTCGCCCAGCATAGGGTTTCAACAAATGTTCCGGCGACCCGGTCGTGCGAGGTCGCGGCGGACGTCGTCGGTTGGAACAACATATGACGCGTCGAATCGGCGACGCCGACCTTCGTCGCGCCACCGCTTGATCGCCCGCGCGGTATCGGCCCACCGCGCGAAGTAAGTGGCTTTGGACCCTAGTGGATCGTCGTCGTCGTCCACCGGCGAGAATTGTCAACGGTAAAATTCGTTTGTGACCAAACAGAGTCGATCGGCCCCCGTGATGCGCACCGTGCTCGAAGCGGTATCGGAACGGCTGATGCAGGGTGACGAGATACTGATCCGCATTCCGGAGATCTGCGCGTCGACGGGCGTCAACTACGGCTCCGTCTACCACCACTTCGGCTCGCGCGAAGGGGTGATCGACGCGGCCTACAGCATGATCTTCACCAAGATCATCGACGAGGACGTCGAGGCGTTGCGCCAGGTGAACGAGTCGGCGCGGACCTTCGACCAGTACGTGGCCGCCATCCGACCGGTGTTGGAGCGCATCTCCAGCGGTGACGAGCGCGTCGCGCGCCGCGCCATACGCTCGCGCATCGTGGCCGCCGCGACGACCCGCCCCGACCTGCGGGTGCTGATCGCGCTGAGCCAGGCCCGCCTCACCGACGAGCTGTTGCGCATCGCGAACTACGCCCAGAAGCGGGGCTGGCTGCGTCGCGACGTGACGGCCCAGTCGATCGCCATGCTGATGCAGGCCGTCGTGCTCGGGCGCACCCTGGACGACATCTCGCTCGAGCCCATCAGCGACGCGGAGTGGGAGCGGACCCTCGTCGCGCTCTTCATGGAGATGCTCAACGTCCCCGAGTCCCACCGGTAGTTCTGCGTGTGCTGGACTGCACACGTGACGATTGTTCGCTGGCTTGGCGCCCTGCTCATCGCCGCGGCCCTGGTCGGCGCCGCGGCGCACGTCAGCGCGACGTCGGCACCTAGCCCCAGTGCGGCGCCGTGCACCTCGTCGGCCCTCAGTGAGGCCGTGCACGGCGCCTTCACCGTATTGTCGGTGCAGAACTTCGGCTGCGAGGGCCGCTTCGCCTACCTGTGGGCGACGGTGGGCACGAACGAAGCCGACGCCATCGGCGTGACCGAAGTGCTCGAGTACTCGACACTGAGAGATCGTTGGTCACTGGTCTCGCGCGAGAGGTGGTGTCACCCCGGGTTGATGGCCGAGGTCGTCTACCGCCAGGGCTGCTTCTCGAACTAGCCGGGTCGAGTAGGGCCTTGCGGGGGGTCAACTACGCTCGGGCACGTGCGACTTCGTGGATTCGCTTCGTTAGCGTGGGCCGCGATCGAGGACCTCTTCGACCAGAGCACCGCCTTCGGTCGACTGGCCCTGGTGCACGTGATCATGATGGCCGGCGACACGCTGGTGACGGTCTCGCTCGCCGGTTCGCTCTTCTTCTCGGTGTCGCCGACCGAGGCCAAGACCCGGGTCCTGGCCTACCTGTTGCTCACGATCGCGCCCTTCGCGGTCGTGTCGCCCCTGCTCGGGCCCCTCATCGACCGTTCGGCCAACGGCCGGCGCATCCTGGTCGCGCTCTCGGCCGGCGCGAGGGTGCTGCTCTGCTGGTCGATGAGCCAGCACCTGAACTCGCTGTGGCTCTACCCCGAGGCCTTCCTGGTGCTGGTCTCCTCCAAGCTCTACGTGGTGACGCGCGGCGCCCTGGTGCCCGAGATGGCCCGCACCGACCAGTTCCGCGAGCACGCGGCGCGCGTGGGCCACGCCGGCTGGCCGGTGCACGAGCAGGAGCAGGAGAGGGGCTTCGCCGGCTTCAACGCGCAGCTGACCCTGCTGGGCACGATCGCCGGACTGCTCGTCGGCACGTTGGGCGCCGGGATCCTCAAGGTCCTCG
>JBEKKW010000011.1:0-44578 GCA_050010495.1 Acidimicrobiales bacterium | reverse complement strand
CGACCCTCGTGACCGAGGACTTCGGCGCCCAGCCGGCCACGTGATCAGGGGACCTCGATACCCACGTTCGTTCAATGAAGGAGTAGTGACCAGATGACCGAAGCTCCAACCTCCGCGCTGATCGTCGTCGGCGTCGACGGCTCGCCGCCGGCGCACGCCGCACTCGAGTACGCCATCGAGGAGGCCCGCCTGCGCCAGGCGCGCCTGCACATCACGTACGCCTACCCGGTGATGGCCTTGGGCGTGACGGGCTCGACCGGGAAGGACTACTACGACCAGGTCGAGAGCGACGCCCGCGTGCTGCTCCAGGGCCTGGTGGCCGCGGCGCCCTCCACCGAGGGTATCGACGTCGAGTGGCTGGCCGTCCCGGGCAATCCCTCCGAAGTGCTGATCGAAGCGAGCAAGGAGGCCGTCTTGTTGGTCGTGGGCTCGAGGGGCGTCGGGGGCTTCATGGGCCTGATCATGGGCTCGGTGTCGACGCAGTGCGTGCACTACTCGCACTGCCCGGTGCTGGTGGTGCGCGAGGGACACTGAGCCTGCGGCGAAGTCCGCGTCGGCGGGTGTGATTTGATGGTCGTGGAGGTCGCGGACGTGGGCACGACGTTTCGGGTACTCGGACGCTAGGTAACGGAGGACGGAATGCGGGTACTCATCATCGGAGCCGGTGGGGTCGGATCGGCCATGGTCGCGACGGCCGACAAGTGGTCGCTCTTCGAACGCGTCGTGGTCGCCGACTACGACGAGGATCGCGCGCAGCGCGCCATCGCCGGACGGGGAGAGCGCTTCGCCGCCTTCCGCCTGGACGGCTCCGACGAGGCCGCCATCGTGGCGCTGGCCACCAGCGAGCGAGTGGACGCCATCGTGAACGCCCTCGATCCCCGATTCGTCATGTCGGTCTTCCGGGCGGCCTTCGCCGCGGGCGTCACGTACCTCGATATGGCCATGTCGCTCTCGCACCCCCACCCGACCGAGCCCTACACCCTGCCCGGGGTCAAGCTCGGCGACGAGCAGTTCGCGATGCAGGACCAGTGGCAGGAGAGGGGCCTGCTGGCGCTGTGCGGCATCGGCGTCGAACCGGGCCTCTCGGACATCTTCGCGCGCCACGCCTCCGACACCCTCTTCTCCTCCGTCGACGAGGTCGGCGTGCGCGACGGCGCCAACCTGGTCGTCGAAGGCTACGAGTTCGCGCCCTCCTTCTCCATCTGGACGACCATCGAGGAGTGCCTGAACCCGCCCATCATCTGGGAAAAGGACCGGGAGTGGTTCACGACGGCCCCCTTCAGCGAGCCCGAGACCTTCAACTTCCCGGCCGGCATCGGCCCGGTCGAGTGCGTGAACGTCGAGCACGAGGAGGTCCTGCTCATTCCTCGATGGGTGCCGGCCCGGCGCGTGACTTTCAAGTACGGCCTGGGCGACGAGTTCATCGCGGTGCTCCAAGCGTTGCACAAGCTGGGCCTGGACTCGGTGACGCCGGTGCGCGTCGGCGGGGTCGAGGTCTCACCGCGTGACGTCGTGGCCGCCTGCCTGCCCAACCCGGCCGAGCTCGGGGACCGGATGTCGGGCCTCACGTGCGCCGGCACGTGGGTCACCGGCACCGGCACCGACGGATCGCCGCGCGAGGTCTACCTGTACCACGTCGTGGACAACGCCTGGTCGATGTCGGAGTTCGGCTCGCAGTCGGTCGTCTGGCAGACGGCGATGAACCCGATCATCGCGCTCGAGCTGCTCGACTCGGGGACGTGGTCCGGCGCGGGCGTGCTCGGCCCCGAGGCACTGCCGGCCCGTCCCTTCCTCGACCTCGTCAACGCCCACGGGGCGCCGTGGGCGATCGACGAACGCACGGTGGCCAAGGGCTGAGCGGTCACGAGCGCCGCCGGCGCGCTGCGGCGGGACTACTGGATGGTGACGAGGGTCCCGATCGGCGTGAAGGGGAAGAGGACCTGCGCGTGCGAGAACGGCATCTCGACGCAGCCCAGGCTCTGGGGGTAGCCGTAGGCCGAACGGATGAAGCCGTGCAGCGCGTCACCGCCGTGGAAGTAGGAGACCCACGGGATGCCGGGGTCGCTGTACTTCGTGCCGTCCGGCTCGACACCCGACATGGTCGTGGTGAGGAAGCGCTCGTAGACCGGGTAGGTGCCCGACTGGGTCGGCGCGTCACTCACGCCGGTATTGACGTAGGTCTCGTAGGCGATCCTGCCGTTGCGGTAGAGCTTGAGCAACTCGGGCAGGGTCTGGCGAACGTAGACGTAGTTGTAGCTGGACGGGTCCAGTTGGTGGCGCTTGGCGGCGGAGAGAAGCGCCTGCCAGGTGCCCGAATTCATCGACCCGGTCGTGTCCAGGTTGTGGTCCAACTGGAATTTCATCAGTGCGCCCTGCAACACGACGTTGGGGGCACCGACGCTCCAAAGCTGTCGCAGGGTGGTGAGTGCGCGGAAGCGCCACACGTAGGACCCCTTTTGCAGCTTGGTGGGATCGGCGACGGTCACCGCCGGCGCCAGGGTCGTGGTCGTGGTCGTCGACGTGCTCGTCGTTGACGGGGAGAGCGTCGTCGTCGTGGTGGAGGACGTGGTGGTCGTCGTGGTAGTCGTGGCACTCGACGCCGGCACGAACGTGACGGGCAGGTAGCGAAGTAGCGCCAACATCTGGTCCTCGAGCTTGAAGGAGAAGGGTGCGTTCGCGTGGGCGCTGGGTGTGGCCCCGGAGTGATGCGGGGAGAGGCCGCTCCTCGCTCGAAGTCCAGACGCCGCTTGGGCCAGTGGCGAGCAGAGCAGTGAACCAACGACCATCGAGCCGACCGCGACCGTGTAGAGAATATGACGATTTCCGGACTTCACAGGTCAAGGTTACTGGCTGGGCGCTGTTCGTAATCTTCCTGTAACGGTTCTGTTACCGGTGGTGGCGACGACGTCGCGATGGCGTGGTGAGCACCGAGGGGCTCCAGCCGGCGTCGGCGGGGTTGACGTTGGTCCCGGGTGCCACGATCTCGTCGATGCGGTCCAGCACGTCCGACTCGAGGCGTACGTCGGGCGCCGACAGCTGGGACTCCAGCTGCTCCATCGTGCGGGGCCCGATAATCGCGGCGCTGACGGCCGGGTGTTCGAGCACGAAGGCCAGGGCCAGGTCGATCAGGCTGAGGCCGGCCTCGCGCGCGAGCGTGGCCAACTGGGTGACGGCCTCGAGCTTGCGCTGGTTGGCGACCAGGCTGAGGTCGTAGCGATCGGGAATGCGGGCCGAACGGCGGCTGGTGTTGTCGAGGCCCTCGCCGAAGCGGCCCGACAGCCAGCCGCCCGCGAGGGGGCTCCACGGGATGACGCCCATGCCGAAGCTCTGGGCCACCGGCAGCACGTCGCGCTCGATTCCGCGCACGAGGATCGAATAGGGGGGCTGCTCGGTCATGAAGCGTTCCCGGGCGCGCCGCTCGGCCACCCACTGGGCCTGGACGATCTGCTCGGCCGGAAAGGTCGAGCTACCGAAGGAGCGGATCTTGCCCACGTGCACGAGGTCGCTCAAGGCACCGAGGGTCTCGTCGATGTCGGTCGACTCGTCCGGACGGTGGATCTGGTAGAGGTCGATGTAGTCGAGTCCCAGCCGGCGCAGGCTGTTGTCGCACTCGGCCATGATCCATCGGCGCGAGTTGCCCTGGGCGTTGGGATCGTCGCCCATGCTGGCGTGGACCTTGGTGGCCACCACCACCCGTGAGCGGTCGAGCGAGGTCAGCGCCTTGCCGACGATCACCTCGGACTCGCCCTGGGAGTAGACGTCGGCGGTGTCGATGAAGTTGATTCCGGCGTCCAGGGCCCGGTGGATGATGCGGATGGAGTCGTCGTGGTCGGTATTGCCCCAGGCTCCGAACATCATGGCCCCCAGGCAGAGGGGGCTGACTTTGATACCGGTGCGGCCGAGTGGATGGAGGTTCATAGCCTCACCTTATTCTCCGCCCGTCAAACGCGGCCCGCACGATCGAACGAGTGCCGGGCCCAACGCTGGATCTAACGACCAACGAGGTCCGCCCGATCGGCGAGCTAGTGCTGCAGGGCCGGCTCGCCCTCGACCGGGGCGTGCGAGACGACGAAGTCCTTGCTGCGGATCAACAGCACGGAGCAAATCGACCCGATGAGGGCCAGGATGCCGCTGACGATCAGGAGGTCGTTCATCGCTCCGGCGAAGGCCACGTGGATCGCCGCTACCAGTTCACCCCTCGCACTACCGCTCACCGACGCGATGACCGCGCCGACGTTGCCCTGTTGAATGGCCCCGACGACCTGGTGCTCCTTGCCGGCGAGGGCGGGGACGCTCGAGAGCGAGTGCTGAAGGTGACTGCGGATCGAGGACGTGAAGATCGAGCCAAAGGCGGCGATGCTGGTGGCGATGCCGATTTGGCGAAACGTGGTGTTCACGCCCGAGGCCATGCCGGACTTCGCGGGCGCCACGACGCCGACGGCGGTGGAGGCCAGGGGAGGGTTGACCATTCCCGCCCCGACACCGCCGATGATGAAGCCGGGGATGAGGTGGGTCCACGAACTCGTGCCCGTGATGCCCGCCATGAGCAGGAGCGATACACCCACCAGGAGCAGCCCCGGACCGATGAGCCAACGCACCGGCATATGGGCGCTCAAGCGGCCCGAGATCATGGCGGACGCCAGCGTGCCCCCACTCAACAAGATCAAGCGGCCGCCGGTCGCCAGGGCCGAGTAGCCGAGGTCGTCCTGGAGGTAGATCACGAGGTATAAGAGCATGGCGAAGAGCGAGCCGTTCATGGTGAACGCCGCGATCAGTCCGCCCGAGAACGTCGGCACCCGAAAGAGTGACAGGTCGAACAGGGGATTGGAGGCCTTGCTCTCGATGAAGATGAAGGCGCTGAGCAACACCACGGCGAGGATGAGGCATACCACGACCCGAGTGTCACTCCAGGCCGAGACGCTCGCCTGGATGAGCCCGTAGACCAGGCTCACGAGACCGAGGGTCAACACGATAAAACCGGTCCAGTCCGGGCTCAAGGCGCTCATCGTGCGCGATTCGTCGACCTTCCACAGGGTGATCGCGATCGCCGCGATTCCGATGGGGATGTTCACGAGGAAGATTCCCCGCCAGGAGATCTCACTGGTGATGACGCCGCCCAGAATGGGACCGAGCGCGACGGCGACGCCCGTGACGGCGCCCCAGACCCCGAAGGCCACCCCGCGGTCCTTGCCGTGAAAGCTCTGGGCCAGGAGCGCCAGTGACGTTGCGAACATCGTCGCGCCACCGATGCCCTGGGCGCTTCGCGAGAGGATCAGCATGATCGGCGACTGGGCCAGCCCACATGTCAGCGAACCGAGCGTGAAGATGGCCAGACCGATGACGAAGAGGCGCCGTCGGCCGTAGCGGTCGGCGAGCGAGCCGGTGGTCAACAAGAGGGACGCGAGCGTTAGGGCGTAGGCGTCGATGACCCATTGAACGTCGGAGAAAGTGGTGTGAAGTCCCTTTTGTATCACGGGTATAGCGACGACGACGATGGTCACGTCGAGCAGGAGCATGAAGGTCCCCGCTCCGACCACGATTAGGGTCCACCACTTTTTATCCATGTCGTCGTCCCCGCTTCGTTCGCGCAATGCCCTTGGTGTTCATGAGACTCGTACAACCCGGTTCGAAGGCCCGCACTGCACCGCACCGCGCCATAGCAACGGAGACTAATGGCTCGTGTCGAGGGACGTGACCAGTTTCCCAACGGGGAGTGACACTCGAGTTTCGAGAAGTTGCGGGTGACGAACCCGTTGATGGGCCGCGCGATGGCGCGATCAAAGTTCGGGGTTGGCTCGCCACGTGTCGCGGTTGGCCTTCGGGTGTCGCACGCGGCTGCCATGATGGTTCGGTGGCCAAGAGATACCTCCAAGTCCCCGAACTGATCGTGGGATTTGACACTGAGACCACCGGGCTCGACGTGCGGGTCGAACGTGCGATCTCCTACGGATTCTGCGAATACCGCTACGGACAGCCGGTGTCGAGCGAGCACTTCTTCGTGGTGCCGGACCGCCCCATAACCGAAGGGGCACGGCGGGTGCACGGCCTCTCGCTCGAGGACCTCGAAGCGAAGCGGCTGCACGAGCAGGTCCGTTCGGTGCGGGAGGGGCTGGAGCACACCTTTGAAATACTGCGCAACTACCAGAGCCTCGACGCGTTGATCGTGGGATCCAATGTCTCCCAGTTCGATATTGAGATGTTCCGCTGGAGCTATCGCTCGGTCGTGGGCCGCAGTCCTTCCGAAGATGGTCTAAACATTTCGAAGTTGCGGATCATCGACGTGGTCGAACACGACCTCGCGATCGAGCCGAGCCGCTCCAACCGCCCCCGGCGGGGACTCAGCTATCTCTGCCGGCACTACGGCGTCAAACAGGGTGGGCACGACGCCCTCGAGGACGCCCGGGCCGCGGTCGAGGTCTTCTTCGAACAGGTGCTGCACAACAACGCCGGCCAGATGGGACTGGGCATCGAGGCTGAGCCGTCGCCGTCCCTGCGGGTCCAGCAATTGCACGAAAGTTGAGAGCGGGCTGGTCTAAGTCATTTGGATCGAGTGGTAGGGTTGCACCCTCGGGGGCCGTTGGCGCAGTCTGGTAGCGCACTTGCATGACACGCAAGGGGTCGCAGGTTCAAGTCCTGCACGGCCCACCATTGAAATCTGTCACGTCATCGTCAACCGTTGAACCTGTGCAGATTATCGCCGGAAGATGGGTTCGCCGCTTGGCACGTTTCCGCGCGGCGTTGGTAGCACTCCGTAGTCGCTAATTCTTCTCAACACTTCGTGGTCGTCATGGCACTCAGTTTCTTTCGTTGACTTTGCGAAAGGCCATAAAGATGTGCCGTTGACAGTCGCGACGCGTTCGATGAATCCAGTTTCGTAGCCTACGTTTGTTGCTGACTTCACCGCGGGCCTGGGTCTGTATTGAGACTGCCCGGTGTACACTCACTAGCACTCGAGGGTAAGCGCTCACCTCGTTGGTGCCGCTCCGGACCATGGCGGCTTCTGCCGGTCGAGGCAGGAGCGAGTTAGCCAGGGTTCCATGGTCCATCCCCGCGCAGTGTCGAGCGTCTCATGAACCGCAACGTCGGTGTACGCCAGCGTTCCGTGACGTTGTTGACGGCACTGTCTCTGTTGCTGGTGATAATGATGGCCGTGATCAGCATCGTGCTCGCCTCGGATCAGGTGACAAGCGACGTTAACAAGCAGGTGCGCACGACCGCGTCGGTCAGTTCGGTGGTCGTCAGCGAGAAGCTGTCGGATCTGGTCACGCTCGTGAATAGTTACGCGCTTCGTTCGACGTTGCCCTCCGAGGTAGCCGCCGGCTCCGTGGACGACGCCCAGGTTGAGTTGAACCTCGCCAGCCTCGCGCACGCCTTCCCGGGCATCTCCGCCTCTTTCGTCGCCAGTCTCGCGGGTACTTCGCTCAACACGTACCCACTCGAGCCGAGCGTGATCGGCACGAATTTCGCGTACCGGGAGTGGTACAAGGGCGTCGTCGCGTCCGGTCGACCCTACCTGTCGAACGCCATCGTGACCAAGGAGGCCGGCCACCCGTTGGCGGTTACGGTGACGGCCTACATCAAGGGTTCGAACGCTCAGCCGGTCGGCATCCTGGGCGTGAACTACGGACTGGGGGCCATCAAGTCCTTCGCGACCAACGTCGGGCGAGCGCAAGGCATCACCCTCACCTTGACCGATCGGGCCGGCACCTCACTGACGGCCGGGGGCGCGCATGGCTTGGTGTCGTTGGAACGTGACCCCCGGGTCCGGGCGGCCCTGCACGGCCGCAGCGGCCTCTTGAGTTACTCCGCGGTCCTCGCCGGCGGACGCCGTGGTCCGACCGAGCTGTCGGCGTACGATCCGATCGCCGGCACCGGCTGGTCCGTCATTGCGTCGGTGCCGGAGTCCGTCGCGTTCGCGGGGCTGAACCGGCTCCGTTGGACGGTGATCGCGATCGCCGCGCTCCTCGTCCTGGTGCTGCTCGCCGTCGGAGGGATCATCTCGCGCACCGGTCAGCGCCGGCGCGCCATCGAACTCCAGGTCCAACAACGAGATCGGGAGATGGTACGGGTGCTCGAATCGATCGACGAGGCGTTCGTCTCGATCGACGCGGGTGGGCGGATAACGGCCTGGAACCCGCGGGCCGAGATTCTCTGCGGTTGGGCCGCGTCCGATGTCCTGGGCCGGAACCTGGCCGACACGGTGATTGACGCCGAACACCGAGGTTCGTTCAAACGGGCCATCGCGACGTATCGAACGGGATCCGATTCTGACGTCGTGGGCAAACGCGTCGAGATGACGGCCCTGACTCGAGACGGGCGCCGAATTCCCGTCGAGTTGGGCGTGTGGGCCCAGGATGACGGCCAGGGCTTCAGCGCGTTCATGCACGACATCACCGAGCGGGCGCCGCTGATGGATGCCCGAGCCGTGCGACCCTGACCCTTCGCGGTGGCCAGTTCGCTCGGTACAATGCGCCGGTGCAAGATCTCACCTACTCCGAATCGATTTTCATCCGTCGCTCCCCGGAGGATCTCTACGACATGGTCTCCGACGTCACCCGCATGGGCGAATGGAGCCCGGTGTGCAAACGGTGTTGGTGGGACGAGGGCGAGTCGCTACGGGTGGGCGCCTGGTTCACCGGACACAACGAGACGCCTGATCGCACCTGGGAAACACGGGCCGAGGTGGTGGCCGCCGACCGGGGTCGCCAGTTCGCCTTCGTGGTGGGCGGCACGTGGACCCGTTGGGGCTACACCTTTGCGGCGACGGACGATGGGACGCGGGTCAGCGAATCATGGGAGTTCCTGCCAGGCGGCATCGTCAGATTCGAGGAGCGATTCGGTGACGACGCGCTGGCGCAGCTCGACGACCGCCGGGCGGCGGCCCGCCGGGGGATACCCGAGACCCTCGCGGCACTGAAGAGAGTCGCGGAGTCGAGCTAGTGCCGTCCGCCTTCACCGGGCGCGGTCAGATATTGACCGCCCAGTCTCAATCGCGCCTGCGCGTCGTCGGGTGATCACGGCCGTCGCCTTCGCGTTCGCCGTCCCTACAGGGTCGTGGGCTCAGGGGTCGAACCGATCACGTCACGTTCTTGATGATCAGTGAGCAAGGTTGGGCTTGGCCAGTATTCGTAGTCGCGGCCCAAAATCTCGCCCCTCGTCGAAGGAGGAGTGGTGACCAATATCGAGGTGCGCCGATCTTGCAGTGGAGCGGTTCCAATGAGGGGCGATCGGGTGGCCCGGGCGGCGCTCGCGTTCGCAGTGGTGGCCCGCCCCTTCGACGTGATCGTCACACCCCGGTTCGTCGTCACCGAGCGTCGGCCAAGGAACGGGTGGCCGTGTGGCACACTGGTGTCACGACGGCGGTATCGAGGTGGGTTCACTTTCTCGGCCGGCCCCGAGCCAAAGGACGGCTAACGACATGACGAACTTTGCGGGTTCATGGGATGTGACCCTCGATACGCCCATCGGCACGATGGCCGTCACCTTCGAGATCGCCGACGTCGACGGTCAGATTCGCGGTACGGCCAGCTCCGACGCGGAGACCGTCGACTTCCTCGAGCCTCACGCCGACGGCGACCGGCTCACGTGGTCCCAGGCGGTCACGACGCCGATGCGCCTGACCTTGAAGTTCGACGTGACGGTCGACGGCGACTCGATGACGGGCACCGCCAAGGCCGGCATCCTGCCCGCGTCCAAGCTCCACGGGACTCGCGCCGCGACGGCGAGCGGGTAAGGATCACGGTGGGCACGCTGACGGGGCGCCGTCAAGCGTTCGCTTGCGGGCCTACCACGGGCGCACCTTGCCGAGGCGACTGACCCCCATGAGGATGATGAGGGCCGCGCCGACCTGCACGAGCGCCAGGACCATGGCCTGCTGGTGGGAGCCGAAGAAGACGGCGTTGTAGAGGGCGATTGGCATCGTCGTCGCCATGGGCACCGATCCCGAGACGATCATGGTCGCCCCGAAGTCGCCCAGGGCGCGCCCGAAGGCCATCGCGATGCCGGCGACGATGCCGCGCCGCGCCAGGGGCAGGGTCACGAGCAGGGCTACGCGCCAGCGCGAGAGTCCCATGGCCCGCGCCGCCTGCTCGAACCGGGGATCGACGACGGCGATGGCCGTGCGCGAGAAGCGCAGGCAGTACGGGAAGGACTCGACGATCTGCGCGACGACGATCCCGGTGAAGGTGAAGGTGAGTGGATGGCCGAAGAGGTGCACCTCCGCGTCGCGGATGGGACCGGGACCGCCCAGCCTCGTGAGCAGGTAGTAACCCACGACGGTGGGGGGCAACGCGATCGGCAGGCTGAAGAGGGTTTCGATCGCGCCGCGGCCAGGGAAGCGGCCCTTGGCGAGCACGAAGCCGAGGGCCACGCCGGCCACGGTTACGACGAGCGTCGCTTCGAGCGCCGCGTGCAGGGAGATCGACAGCGGATCCCAGACCCAGGGCGGTATCCCCAGCCCGTTCAACCACGAGTGGGGAACGAGTCCCGTCACGTCGGCTCGCCTTCCGATCCTTCGCCGTCGGGCCCGCGATCGGTCCGTTCGACTGGACGGCTGCCGACCACTCGGCCCTCGCGGTAGGCGATGACGACGTCGCCGAGCTTCTCGGCCTCGTCGGGGTCGTGCGTTACCAGCAGGGCCGGAACACCCGAGGCGACGATCACCTCCCTGATTAGGTCGCCGAGGTCACGGCGAACCGATTCGTCGAGCGAGGAGAGCGGCTCGTCGAGCAGCACCAGGGCGGGGTCGCCGGCGAGCCCGCGCGCCAGCGCCACCCGTTGGCGCTGCCCTCCCGAGAGGGAACCCGGTCGCCGGTCGGCGAGCTGACTAGCGCCGACCCGTTCGAGCCATGAAAGCGCCATCGCGCGCCGCTCCCGGCGTGCGGTGCGCTGGCGAACCGCGAGGGCGACGTTGTCGAGGACCGTGCGGTGTGGCAACAGCAGACCGTCCTGGAACACCATGCCGATGCGCCGCTCCTGGGTGGAGACGAACAGGGAACGTTCGCAGTCGCTCACGACGTGACCGTTGATCGTGATCGTGCCCGTATCGGGCCGCAGGAGGCCCGCGATGAGTGACAACGTCAACGTCTTGCCCGCTCCCGAGGGCCCGAACAGGACGGAGATTCCCGACTCCACGGCGAAGGAGACGTCCAACTCGAACTCGCCGACGCGCCGGGTGACGGCGACCTCGAGGGCGCTCACGCGCGGCTCCGACCGAGCAGTCCGACCCCGGTCATCGCGGTGATGGCCATCAGCACCAGGATCAGGAACATTGTGTTGCGCTCGGGTGTCGTAAAGGAGTCGAGGATCGCCAGCGACAATGTACGGGTCTTGCCGTTGATGTCGCCACCGACCATCAGTGTGGCGCCGTATTCCCCAAGGGCGCGGGCGCAGCCAATCGTGAGCCCGGCGGCGATGCCCCGCCGGGCCAACGGGAGGGTCACCTGCAGCGCGACACGCCAATCGGGCAGGCCGATCGCGCGCGCGGCCTGTTCGAGCAGCGGGTCCACGCCCTCGATGGCCGCGCGGGCCGCCCGGAGGCAGAACGGGTACGCCGCCACGGACGCGGCGATGATGCAGCCGGCGACGTTGTAGACCAGCGCGTGGCCGACCACGCGCGTGAGGAACCCACCGACCCGGGTACCGGGGGAGAGCACCTCGAGCAGGTAGAAGCCGATCACGGTGGGGGGCAGGATGATGGGGAGGCTGCCGATCGTCTCGAGAAGGTTCCGGCCGCGGAATCGACCCTTGGCCAGTACGTATCCCGAGGCGATGCCCAACGCGCCGGCGATCATCGTGGCCGGCACGGCGACGCGCACGGTCAGCCAGAAGGGACCCGAGACGACGTCCCAGTAGGCAATCGAGCTGGCGAGCAGGCGCGCCACGCCGAAGCCGAGACCGAAGCCGACCACCACCGTGACGGCGACGGCCGTCGACCTGTGCTCAGCGGCGAGCGTCTGCGCGCCAGTGCGCCATCGCCTCATGCGCGGCGCACGTGCTTCAGCTAACTGATCGGGTCATAGCCAAAGGAGGCTAACACGGCCTGTCCCTTCGCGGAAAGCAGATACTTGATGAAGGCCTGCGCGGACACCCCGTCGGCGCTCGTCAGATCGGTGGTCGCGTTCTGACCCTGGTCGTCGTTCTCGACGACGACCCACTGGCGAATCGGCTGGTCGTAGCCGTGCTGGCCCACCAGGGTGGTCGGACCGGCGTTGCCTTTGGCCCCGAAGTTCCTTGAACTGATGGCCGCCGCGACGCCGTCGCGCATCCCGGGAACGTAGATCCGGTCGGTGCACGACTCGAGGTCCGAAATATGTGTCGTCCAGCCGTTCGACACCGTGGCGTCGGCGCTACTGGCGACGCCGCACTCGGGGACCTCGGCCCAGTAGTCCGTGTCGTCGCCGGCCGGAGAGATCACGAACGACTTGGGCAGCAGCGCGATCTGCGACGTGCCGGCGACCACCGTGTCCTGGGTGTAGGTGACGTTGTCGCCGAAGACGATCGGCAGCGAGGGATCGGAGTAGTTGCCGTTGCCGGCCTGCCCGCCCGAGGACGGGCTCGTCGTGTTGAAGTTGTCGAGACTGGCCCCCTTGTCGGTCAACCGGTCGATTTCCGCGCAGGCCTGATCTGACGCGTTCGCCCCGAGGGAACGTTGCGGATGGGTGTGGTAGTACTGGACGGCCGCGACGTACAGTGCCTCCATCCCCGCGAGCCCGTAGGGTGCGTTCGGCGCGACGTCCGACGGACCGCAGCCGGTGTCGGCGAACGACCAGCCGTTCTTCGGGTCGGCGATGGCGAGATAACCGCCGGTGTTGTGGCTCGCGGATCCGCCGCGGGCCCGGTTGGTGTGGGCTAGCAGGTCGCTCCACACCTGGGTCATCGTGGAGGGGGCTTGCGTCTTCCTCTTGTTGAAGTAGCCGCTCACGGGCGCGGCGCACGTGGGCGCACCCTGCGCCGGCGCGAGCGTGTGCCCACCCTGGCGGCAGGAGAAGATCACCAGTCGCCCGGTGGTGTACTGGGCCCGGGTCGATCCGATGCCGGGGCACGAGGTGCCGTTGGCGTTCCCGCCGTTGGCCGCCGAGTAGGTCGTGGAGTGTGTGTCAATGCATTCGCCGACGCTGTTCTTCTCCACGGCGCCGGCGTTCTGCGCCGCGGGCGAACCGGCGGGTATGGTGTCGTCGACGTTCGCCTCGTCGGCCGACGCGAACAGCGCGAAGCCGGTCGGCGAGTTCCCGGCACCGTCGGACGCGAAATCGACGCCACCGTCCATCTCGCCCGCGAGGTGGCCCGAACCGCCGTAGCTGAAGGTGACGCTGACGCCTCCGTTGGCGCTCTGGACGAAGTCCTGGGTCATGAAGTCAAAGGCCGGCTCGGTGTTCGACGCGGCGAGGAACGTCGTGGGACTGGGTGCGGCCGACGCCGAGTCGACGGCCAACCCCACCGGGCCGGCGACGAAAATGAGGATCAGACCTACGGCGCCCGAGATTCGCGGTAATGAGAGCCTGGAGACCATGCACGCTCCTTCTTGACGGTGCCGCCAGCGCGGGCCGTGGCGGAAACTCTGAGCATAAATCGGCCGGGTGTTCGTGTCAACGCAAGTCGCAACTTCTGGGCCCTAAAAGTTGGTAAATGATGACCTCAGTTGAGAATTAACTTGCATATTCTCCGCCGGGTGATCCAAGCAGGGCCATTCGTCACGGCGAAGGGTGTCGCCAACGTTCGACTGGAGTTGCCTCGTTGGTGTCGTCGACCTGTCGCTAGCCAGCCGTCGACTGATAGGCCGGGGAGCCGATGACGATCGTCCCGCAATGGGGACCGGGCAGGTAGACGGCCGAGTTGTAGACCGGCGTGAACGTGAGGAACCTCTCCCGGCGCAGTGTCGATATCGATGCGTACGTACCGTATCGCTGGCAGCGCGCTCGTTCGGCCTTCATGATCAGTGCTCGCTCGACTTTGATGGCGCTCGTCGTGCCGGTATTGGTGGTCGCGTCCGACATCACGAACACCGTGAAGCCGACGATGAAGGAGATGGTCAGTGTTATCGCCAACATGCGGGCCAAGGAGAGTTTGCGAAGCGTGGGACGGCTCCTCTCGGTCGCGGTGATGCCAGTCTTAGGCTATGCGTTGGCGCTTCGCACGCGGTTGCGTGGCCCGGGAACCGTCGCGCGACGGTTGAAGCATCGAGCACCAGAGGAATACACTGGCGGTGAAATGGAAGATTACAGCGTGGGCGAGGCCGCCGGGTTGTTGGGCGTCAGTGCCGACACGGTGCGGCGCTGGATCGACAACGGCAGTCTCGACGCCACTCGAACGGTCAATGGGCGACGGCGTATAGAGGGGGTGGCGCTCGCAAAATTCGCGCAATCGCTCCACGAAGGCTCCGATGCGCCGGTCGCGAACAGTGCCTCGATTCGAAATCATTTCACGGGCATCGTGACCAAAGTGGTCAAGGACAAGGTCATGGCGCAGGTGGAACTGCAGGCCGGCCCCTTTCGTGTCGTCGCCCTCATCAGCCGAGAGGCGGTCGACGATCTGGGATTGGCGCCCGGAGTCATGGCGTCCGCCGTCGTGAAGTCGACCAACGTGTCCATCGAGATCTAGATTCCGGCCCTGGCCCGGTCCTTCGTCGGTCCGTTGATCACCATCGCCCCTCGGATTGGCGTGAAGAACGCCGTCGGGCTGGATGATTTGACGAGTTGTTGAGACCTAGTCGGGGCGCATGTGTGGCACCGATGCGAAGGTTGCAGGGGTTAGTGCACCAGGGGAGGGCAGACCCGTGCGTAGACATTCAGCCTCTCGACTCGCGCTCTCGGCCGCGGTCACGACTCTCGCGGCCGCGCTCTGCGTGGTCGTCGGTCCCGGTCCCGGTGCCACGGGGTCGACGCCGGCGGGCCCATGGACCGTCGCGTCGCCGCCGTCGCCGTCGGGCAGCTGGTACAGCGTCGACTACGGCGACGGACAGTGGGTGGTGTTGGGTCACAGCCCGGAAGTCGCCGTCTCGCCCGACGGTTCGACCTGGACGGAGTATCCGGTGCCGGCCGGTTCGTGGCAGTCCGTCTCCTACGGTCACGGACAATTCGTCGCACTCTCGTCGCTGGACACCACTCCTCAGGAGATGGTCTCGACGAACGGGTCGACCTGGTCCGTCGTCTCGGGCCCCGCCGGTCAGTGGACCGGCCTGGCCTTCGGCGAGGGACGTTTCGTCGCGGTCAGTTCGAACGGGCAGATCATCACTTCGACGAACGGTGATGACTGGACGCTGTCCTGGGAGCACGACAAGTACGACTTCACCTCGGTGGCGTACGGCGGCGGCCGTTTCGTCGCGGTCGACGGCTCGTCGGGTGCGATCGCGGTGTCGACCAACGGGCGCAGCTGGCGGCTGTACCCGACGCCGATGGCCGGACTTCGCTGGGGGGCCGTCGCGTACGGCAACGCGAACTTCGTCGCCTTCGACAGTTCGGGCTCGGGTTACGTGGCGACGTCCCAGACGGGGTACGTCTGGGCGGTCCACCAGTACTCCCCGGCTCAGGCGACCGACGCCGCGGCCTTCGGCTGCGGAGACTTCGTGGCCGCCGGGGGGCCTTCGGCGTCGGCCAACAATTTCATCACGTCATCCCTCGGCGAGACGTGGAGCGCCGCGGCCGTGCCGATCGACGCCACGACGAACTGGACCTCGGTGGCCTACGGCGCCCACCGGTTCGTCGCCGTCGACAGCCTCGGGAACATCGCGACGCTGGCGACGTCGGCCGACTGCGCGGCCATGCCGCCGTCGCCGCCCCAACAGGTGTCGGGGAACATCCACAACGGCGAGGTGTGGACCTACATGCACCCTCCGGCGAGCCCCGGCGGCGCCCCGGTCAACGGCTACCGCGTCACCATCACCGACGGCACGACCACCAAGCAGTGCTCGGCCCCCGTCTACTTCGAGCCCAACTGCATCATCCGCGGCCTCAAGAACCACCAGGTCTACGAGATCACCGCGCAGTCGCACAACCGCTTCGGCTACTCGGCGCCCACCGACCCCGAAGCCGCGATACCGGTCGCCTCGTGGCGCTTCAGCGCGGCCGCGACGGCGCCGGTCGTCGCCCAGTCGTCGCCGCTGGTCGTACAGGTCACCGGCGTCCTGGCCAACGGCGAGGGCATCTATCCCTCCAGCTCGATCACGGTGCACGTCGGCGCCCGATTGATCCTTTGTCGCCCGAGTCCGTTCGGCGAGTGCCTGATCACGGTGGCGAACCCCGGTGTCGGACCGTCGTTGATCTTCGCGACCTACACCGGCTACGGCCGTTCCTACCGTTCGCCGGTCTCCCACGTCACGGTCACGCCCTGACGTTCTCCCCCTGACGGTGTTTTCGTAGGCCCGAGCCCGCGGATCGGGCATCCGGGACGCTCACAGGTCGGGTAGGGCGAAGTCCAGTGACGGCACGTCGGTCCCGCCGTCGACCTCGAGGACCTTGCCGGTGAGGAAGGCCCCGGCCGGTGACGCGAGATAGATGACGGCCGCGGCGATCTCCTCGGGCGCGGCGATGCGGTGCTGGGGCGTCAGCTCCTCCATCATGGCCTTGAGCTCGGGCGTCGAGGTCACGATCTCGAGGGCCGACGTGGCCGTCGACCCGGCGGCGATGGCGTTCACCCGGATCTTGGGGGCGAGGTCCTTGCTGATGAGGCGGGTGTAGTGCGAGAGGGCGGCCTTGGCCGTGCCGTAGGGGCTATAGCCCCGGCCCGCGACCCGTCCCATCACCGACGAGATGTTGATGATGGAGCCACCACCCTGCTCGAGCATCAGCGGCACGGCCACCAGGTTGAGGGCGTGCGCCGTGGAGACGTTGAAGTGGAAGGCCTCTTCGAGATAGTCCGTCGTCGTGTCGAAGAAGGGCAGGGGGATGGCGCCGCCGACGTTGTTGACGACGACGTCGAGGCGACCGAACTCGTCGCGCGCGACGTCGGCCAGGCCCCGCACGGCGGCGAGTTCCGAGAGGTCGGCGGTGACGGCGACGCAGCGCCGTCCGGTGGCGGCGACCTGCTCGACGACCCGCTCGAGGTCGCTGGTGGTCCGCGACGCGATGACGACGTCGGCGCCGCACTCGGCGAGGGCGAGCGCGCTCGCGGCGCCGATACCGCGGCCGGCTCCGGTGACGATCGCCACCTGGCCGTCGAGTCGAAAGAGATCGAGAATCATGGGTGTCCTCCTGGTACGGGTCACCTCAGGCTAGGCGCGGCCGACCTCGACTCGGTAGCGTGACGGGGCGTTCTCGACGAGCCGGCCCTAGGCTCGACCCGTGACCCCGCTGCTGCTCGTGATCGTGACGGCGGCCCTCGCCAGCGTCGTCGCGCTCGTCGGTTCGGTGCTGAGCAACGACTACTCGTGGGTCGACCGGGCGTGGTCGATCCTGCCCGTGCTCTACGTCGTTGAATTGGCGGCTTGGGGTCACTTCGTCGATACGCGCCTCGACGTCATGGCCGTGCTCGTCCTGGTGTGGGGAGCGCGTCTGACCTACAACCTCGCGCGCAAGGGCGGCTACAACGGCGTCGAGGACTACCGGTGGGCGGTCCTGCGCGCCGGGATGTCGCGTTGGCAGTTCCAGTTGTTCAACCTCTTCTTCATCGTGCTCTATCAGAACGCCATCCTCGTGGTGATCGCGCTGCCGGCCTGGACCGCCCTGCAGCACCGCTCGAGCGCCTACGGACCGCTCGACGTGGTACTGGCCCTGGTCTTCCTCGCCTGCACCACCGGTGAGACGGTCGCCGACCAGCAGCAGTGGCGGTTCCAGTCCTGGAAGGCGCAGCAGCGGTCGCTCGGGCGCGTGCCCGATCCCCAGTTCCTCCAGGAGGGGCTCTTTCGCTACTCGCGCCACCCGGCCTACTTCTTCGAGGTCGCGCAGTGGTGGCTGCTCTTTCTAATGGGGGCCGTGGCGGCCGGATCACTGCGTCAGTGGACGGTCGTCGGCGCGGTCCTGTTGACCCTGCTCTTCGTCGGATCGACCCGGTTCACCGAGCGCATCACGCTCTCGAGATACCCCGAGTACGCGCTCTACCAGCGACGGACCTCGCCGGTGGTGCCGTGGCCGCCCCGGCGCCTCTCGGGTGCGACGTCGTTGAGCACCGAGTGACAGCCCGTGGTGCGCACTCGCCGGGTGTGTAACGCCTTGGGCGCCGACAGTGACTGTGTCAGTGTTGCATCGAGGGAGTTGATCATCGAGCACGCGGATAGGGCGACCCGCGCACACGTGTCGAACGAAGCCCAGTGAATGGAGAAGACATGACGGAGCGTTACGAGAAGGACCCCGAGGCCATCAGACACCTCACCCCGAGGCAGTACCAGGTGACCCAGGAGCGCGGCACCGAGCCGGCCTTCGACAACGAGTTCTGGGACCACAAGCAGGCCGGACTCTACGTGGACATCGTCTCGGGCGAGCCATTGTTCGCGTCGACCAAGAAGTTCGACAGCGGCTGCGGGTGGCCGAGCTTCACGGCGCCGCTCGAGGCGCACAACGTCGTGGAGAACGTGGACATGAGTCACGGCATGGTCCGTACCGAGGTGCGCTCGAGCAATGGCGACAGCCACCTGGGCCACGTCTTTAACGACGGCCCCGTGTCCGAAGGGGGGCTGCGCTACTGCATCAACTCGGCCGCCCTACGCTTCGTACCGTACGAGGACCTCGAGTCCGAGGGATACGGCCAGTACCGTGAGCTGTTCGGCCCCGTGTCACGCGAGGAGGAGAAGGCATAATGACCACCACCGAAAAGGCGATCCTCGCCGGGGGATGCTTCTGGGGGATGCAGGACCTGATCCGCAAGCGCCCGGGCGTCGTCTCGACCCGCGTGGGCTACAGCGGCGGCGATGTCGCGAACGCCACCTACCGCCACCACGGCAACCATGCCGAGGCGATCGAGATCATCTTCGACCCCGAGCGCACGTCCTACCGAGAGATCCTGGAGTTCTTCTTCCAGATCCACGATCCCACGACCCGGGACCGCCAGGGTAACGACGTCGGCTCGAGCTACCGATCGGCCATCTTCTACGTCGACGACGAGCAGCGCCGCGTGGCCGAGGACACGATCGCCGACGTCGAGGCGTCCGGTCTCTGGCCCGGCAAGGTCGTCACCGAGGTGGCCCCGGCCGGAGCGTTCTGGGAAGCGGAGCCCGAGCACCAGGACTACCTCGAGCACTACCCCAACGGTTACACCTGCCACTTCCCGCGGCCCGGTTGGGTGCTGCCACGACGCAGCGACAGCGCGGTGCGTCCGAACGTCTGACGGGAGCCGAGTTACTCGTCAACCGGTACGGCCGACGCGATTCACCACAGCGTCGACAGGTGGCCCGCGACCACGTCGCCGCCGTCGATCACCGGCGCCACTGCGCTCGTTTCGAACGTGGCGAGGGGATCGACGTACGGCGTCTCGTGCAACGTGCGCCGCACCGCGTCGCTGAGGAACCTCGAGGGCTGGGCCCAGGAGTGGTCGTCGCGCACCCGGTGATGGTGATAGCGAAGCGGCACGTAGATCGACAGGTTGCGCCGGGCCCGGGTGAGCGAGACGTAGAAGAGGCGCCGTTCCTCCTCCAGTCCTTCGGCCGTGCCGAGGGACATGTCCGACGGGAAGTTGCCGTCGGCGCAGTGGATGACGTGGACGGCGTCGAACTCGAGTCCCTTCGCCGAGTGCACCGTCGACAGCACCAGCCAGTCCTCGTCGATCATCGGCGGACCGGCGAGGTCTCCGGTGGAGGCCGGCGGGTCGAGTACCTGCTCGGCCGCGACATCACTGAGCCGCAGCGCACTGGCGCAGGCCAGCACGAGCGCGCCCAGGTCCTCGAGCCGAGGCGACGGATCGTCGTAGTTCGAGAGCACGAGCGGAGTGAGCGCGTGGCGGATCCTCTCGGCGTGGACCGTTACCTGTTCGCCCGGCCTCGGGTCCAACGACTCAACGAGTCCCTCCGACAGGTCGCGGGCCTCGATCGGCAGCACCTCGAGGACAGCGGCCCATCGCGACGAGACCTCGGCGAAGGAGAGGGGTAGATGCGATTCGCCGTCTCGCAGGGCGCCGATGGCCCGGCGGGCCTTCGCGGGGCCCACGCCGGGCATCAGCTGTAAGAGCCGGAACCAGGCCATCTCGTCTCGGGGATTATCGGCCAGGCGGAAGGCCGCGAGCAGGTCCTTGACGTGCGCCGCCTCGAGGAAGCGCAGGCCGCCGTACTTGACGAAGGGGATCCGGCGCCTGGACAGCTCGAGTTCTAGGTCGGCGCTGTGATGGGCCGCGCGAAACAACACCGCCTGGTGCTGGAGCAGGACGCCCTGCTCGTAGAGCTCGAGGACGCGGTCCGTCACCATCTCGGACTGCTGACGCTCGTCGCCACAGTGCACGAGCAGTGGCGGGCTCGCGCCGCGCAGGGGCGAGTGCTCGCGCAACACGGCGCTGAATCCCCGGGGTGCATCGCCCGCGACCGCGTTGGCCACCTGCAGGATCGCGTCCGAGGAGCGGTAGTTGACGTCGAGGGTGATCGTCGTGAGTCCCGCGAAGTGCTGCTCGGCCTCGAGCAGGTACTGCGGCGAGGCCCCGCGAAAGCCGTAGATCGCCTGCGCGTCATCGCCGACGATGGTGAGGCGGGGGTCGACACGACGCAGTCCGCGCAGCACGTCGAGCTGCAGGAGGTTCACGTCCTGGAACTCGTCCACGAGCACGTGGTCGTAGGCCTGCGCGAGCTGGCCGCCCAGCGCGTCGTCCTGCACCGCGGCGCGCCAGAAGAGCAGGAGGTCGTCGAAGTCAACCAGTCCGAGCAGCCGTTTGCGCTCGGTGAAGGCGCTGTAGATCTCGCCGACCTGTTCGGTGCGGTCGGCGCACCACGGGGTGTGCTCCTCCATGACCCGGGCCAGGGGAGTGCCGGTGTTGACCGTGCGCGAGTACAGCGTCGCCAGGGTCGCCTTCTTCGGCAGGCGTCGGTCACCGCTGGTGATGCCCAGGTCGCTGCGCACGAGGTCCAGCAGGTCAGCGGCGTCGCCGTGGTCCAGTACCCCGAATCCGTCGGGCAGGCCCAGGGCCGCGTGCACCCGTCGAAGGGTATGGTGCGCGACCGAGTGGAACGTCCCGCCCCGGACCCGGTGGGCCTGCTCGGTACGTCGCAGCGCCCGAACCCGGTTGACGATCTCGCGAGCCGATCGGCGGGTGAAGGTGAGCACCAGTATCCGTTCGGGCGTGACGGCCTGTTCCAGCAGGAACTCGATGCGGGCCGTCAACGTCGTGGTCTTGCCCGTCCCAGGGCCGGCGATGACCCGAAGCGGTCCATCGCCGAAGGTGGCGGCCTCTCGTTGGCGCTCGTTGAGGTCGCGCTGTAAAGCGAACATGTGTTCGATGATACCGCCAGGGTGTGTGATGTCCTGGGGAACGGCCATTCGCCCCGAGACCGTCACCGGTTGGGGAATACTTTGCCCATGACGCGAGCGTGAGGGCGGATTGCTCGCGGGGGGTACGACATGAGCGAGCTTCGTTATTCGGTATCGATATCCCTCGACGGCTTCGTGGCCGGTCCTGATCAGGGGCCTGATCACCCCTTGGGTGCGGGCGGGGAACGGCTTCACCACTGGATGCGCGAACTGGCCCTCTGGCGAGCGCAGGCCGGTCTCGACGGTGGCCAGACCAACGCCAGCACGGCCGTGCTGGAGGGAGAGGATCGCAATATCGGGGCGATCATCATGGGTCGCCATATGTTCGGCGGGACCGGGCCGTGGGGCGTCCCGCCCTGGAACGGCTGGTGGGGCGACAATCCGCCCTTCCACATGCCCGTGTTCGTCCTGACCCACTATCCGCGACCGCCGCTGGAACTCGACGGAGGTACGACGTTCACGTTCGTGGAGGGGGGCATCCGGCCCGCACTCGACCTGGCCCGCCACGCGGCCGAGGGCGCCGACGTCGCCCTGTCGGGGGGCGGCACCACCGCGACGCAGTACCTCGGCGCCGGTCTCGTGGACCAGATGCAACTACACCTGGTGCCCACACTGCTGGGCGGCGGCGTTCGCCTCTTCGATGATCCACGACTGTCCGAACTGGACTTGGAGACCACGGCAGTGATCGAAGCGCCCGGCGTGATCCATCTCACGTATCGAACGCTCAGCTGAGAGGTCATCGTCGCGCGTTGGGTGAACCTCGATTCGCGACATTTCTTGGCGATGACCGAACGCACTCGCTCGTAGTCGGCGTTGATTGTCGACAAAACACTGCGTGATTTGTGTTCGTGTTTATTTTGCGTTGACGTCACTTTGATTCACGTCTGACAAATTTGCAAAGTTAAAAAAACATGCAAGGGCATTCCGTGAGTAGTGACAAAAGTTTCCGAAAGGAAATGTCTCCTCTTACTGGACGGTCGTTGTGTGACACGCGACAGTTCAAGCCAGGGAGAGAGAAGTCATGACAAGCAATCGCAAGAAGTGGACCGCCAAGACCGCCACCGTGGTCGTGGCCGCGTCGCTGCCACTCGCCGGCGCCGCCCGCGAGCCCGAGCGACGGGGGATCTTCACCAAGGTGGTGCACCGCACCACCCGTAGGTCGATCCTGTTCAAGGTCGTGTCCGGTATCGTCGGCATGGCCTTGGTGGGCACGGCGGCCTACGCGGTCACCAACTGGGTGGTCGGACTGAACGCCGGTTCGTCCGCCGAGGGCCAGTCGGGCACCGTCAGCAACCTGAGCATCGCGGCCGTCGCGTCACCGGCCGCGACGAACCTGCTCTTCCCCGGTGGCAACGGTGACGTGGTGGCCACCATCACGAACCCCAACGCCTTCCCCGTGACCGTCACTGGCGTGAACCTGCCGACGAACACGACCTACGCGGCCGGATTCACGACTTCGACTCTCGGGACGGCGCAAACCGGTTGCTCGGGGACGACCAGCGACGTGATCTGGAACTACTCGACGGGCACGTCGGGTAGCGCCCACACGCTGACCACCCCCCTCACGGTGGCGGCCAACGGGACGCTCACGGTGACGTTCACCAACGACGCGTCCATGACGGCCGCGGCGCCCAGTGCGTGTCAGGGCACCTTCTTCTCGATGCCCTCGCTCACCGGCGTCGCCGCGACCGGTGGCGCCGCCACCGCGACCACCAGCCCCGCGACCGACGCGTGGACCAGTTAGTAGAGAACGAGTCGAGCTGATGCGACCACGCATTTCAGCTCGGTTGCCGTAAAGATCGCCTCCCCCGGCGCTACGAGCGGTCGTCACTTCAACAACGAAGTGACGACCGCTCGTAGAATTTTCGAACGGTTCGTCGACGGGTCGGCGCGTTGCATATTGTCGACTGTTTCGTCCTGGGGCCGATTTGTCAACCATTATGCGGCGAACGTGTCTTCACGCGATAGGGGGGCGCGCGGGCGCTGGAATCTACTGCACCCATCCACGAATCCTTGGAGGCGGAAAAATAAACTGAGCGGATAATTCTGGTGGTGCGCTCCGGGCGGTAGCGCGCTGTCCAGAGAAAGGAAAATGGGCGAGTAACCCGACTCGAGAGGTGACCGACTACTCACCTCTCGTCGTGTCGCGTCACGGCACGGACGTTGGGCCTACGAGCGAGGATCATGAACGATAACCGTCGGCACCTACCGCCTCTCCGGTGGATTCCCCACCCGCCCCTGGCCGCTCTCGTGACCACGTCGATTTCCCACGACGCGAGCACGCTGCTCGAGCGCGGGCCGGAGTGGGTCCTTGGCTCCCTGTGGGACGACGCCCGCTGCCGTGTGTGTGGGCAGTCACAACGGCCAGGCGAACTGCGCCACTCCTACGTGCACGCTCGAGAGAGGCTGATCGAGCAACCCGACGCGCTGGCCCTCATGGCCCGCGGACCGTTCTACACCGCCTACAACTACCGCCCGAGCACCGGTGCCCGCACGTCCCGGGCCCGCCATCGCCGAGCGCCCTCGCGCCTGGCCATGGCGGGGCGCGTCGGATCCGGTCTGCTCGGCATGGCCCTGGTCGGCGGGGCGGCCTACGGCGTCACCAACTGGGTCGTCGGGCTGAACGCCGGATCGAACGCCCAGGGCCAGGCCGCCACGGTCAGCAACCTGAGCGTCGCCGCGGTCTCCTCGCCCTCGCCGGCCAACCTGCTCTACCCCGGGGCGGCCGGCGACGTCGTGGTGACGATCACCAATCCCAACGTCTTTCCCGTCACCATCACCGGTGTCGACCTACCGATCAACACGTCCTACGCGACCGGCTACTCCGCGCCCGGACTCACCGGTGCGATCTCGGGCTGCTCGTCGAGTACCAGTGGCGTGTCCTGGACCTACGCGACCAGCTCCAACGGCAGCGTGCACACGCTCACGACGCCGCTCACGGTCGCCTCGAGCGGCACCCTGACCGTAACGCTGA
Organism: Acidimicrobiales bacterium; assembly: GCA_050010495.1. Taxonomy (GTDB): domain Bacteria; phylum Actinomycetota; class Acidimicrobiia; order Acidimicrobiales; family RAAP-2; genus RAAP-2. Next base: position 20,230 of record JBEKKW010000011.1, on the reverse strand, counting down.
CCAACGACGCGTCGATGTCCTTGTCGGCCCCGGCCGCCTGCGAAGGGGCCTACTTCTCGATGCCGTCCTTCACCGGCATCGTGGCCACCGGTGGGGCGGCGACCGCGACCACGTCGCCGGCGACCGACGCCTGGACCAGTTAGGGACTGGCGGTGAAGCGCACACACGGCGCCCGTGTCGCGCGGCGCCTAGTCCTGACGACGATGATCGTGACGGCCCTGTGGAGTTTCGCCGACGCCGGCGCCTCGTCGCTGTCCACGGTCACCTTCACCGGAACCGCCCCGACGTCGCTGGTCGCCAACACCGCCTCGACCTGGACCATTGGATTCACCACGTCGTCGAGCGGGACGTTGAAGTCGGGCAGCACGGTCACGGTGACCTTCCCGGCGGGCTTCACGACCTCCAGCACGGCGCCGACGATCGCGCTGCTCACCCCATCGGGTACCGGGCTCTTCGCGACCAACTGCAAGGGAACCGGATCGGACCCCTCCAAGACCAACATCGTGGTGATCACCATCTCGAGCGCGAGCGGGCGGACCTGCTCGGCGACCAACGCCCTCGGACCCTCCACCGCGGCGACGCTCTCGGTGGCGGTGATCAACGGCAACGCCGGCACCTACGGCGGCACGAACTTCTCGGTCGCCACGTCGGCCGACACGACGGCCGTCAACCCCTCGTCGGGCGCCACCCTCACGGCCACGTCGGTGAGCGCGGTCTCGGTGACCGGGACGGCACCTAGCTCCCTCGTCAAGTCGGCCGCCTCGACGTGGACGTGGGGATTCACGACCTCCTCGAGCGGGGTCCTCAACGCCGCCGACTACATCACATTGACCTTCCCATCGGGGTTCACCGCGATCTCCACGACGCCGGCCGTCGTGCTGAAGACCCCGTCGAGCTTCGTGACGAACTGTTCCGCCACGGCCTCGGACCCCAACGAGGCCAACGTCATCGTGGTCACGCTCGCGAACAACGGCGCCAACACCTGCGCGCTCGCCGACTCGACGGCGGCCACCCTCAGCGTCGCGGTGGTGAACGGCTCGACCGACGTGCTCACGACTTTCTCTCTGGCCACCAACGAGGACACCACGCCGGTTAGTCCCACGGGCACCGCCCCCACCCTGACGGCGGCGACGTACCCCACGGCGATCTCGTTCACCTCGACGGCACCCACCTCCTTGATCGCCAACACGGCTTCGGTGTGGACGGTGAACTTCACCCCTTCGTCGGCCGGCGCGCTCGCCGCGGGCAGTTACGTCGTAGCGACCTTCCCGACAAGTTTCACGACCGCAACGACCACCCCGGCCATCGTGCTCAAGACGCCGGCCGGCTTCGTGTCCAACTGCACCGCCACCGGGTCTGATCCCACGATGTCGAAAACGGTCATCGTCTACCTGGCCAACAACGGGGGCAACACCTGTTCCCTGGCCAACTCGACGGCGGCCTCGTTCACGGTGGCGCTGGTCAACGGCAACGCCGGCACCTACGGCACCGCGTCGTTCTCCGTCGCCACCTCCGCCGACGGCACCACCTCGGCGCCGTCGGCCGGAGAGACGATCAACTCGGCCGGGCCGCCGGGATCGGGCACCAACTGGTCGGTGGCCTCACCCAGTGCGCCGGGCGAGGCCACGGCCGCGACGGCGCCGGCTTCGCCGACGGCGCTCCAGGGTGGTGCCGTCGGGTCGTTCCTGTGCGTGGCCTCGTCGAGCGAGGTGGTGCAGCTCTCCTGGACCAGCGTGTCGAGGGCCACGTCGTACATCATCGAACAGGCGACAACGTCCAACGGCACCTACTCCGTCGCCAGCCCCGCCCCCGTCTTCTCGGGGACCACGGCCACGATCACCTACACCACGGCGGTCACCGAGTACTACAAGGTCGAGGCCGTCGTGGGCAGCGCGTGGGTGAGCACCCCATCGAGCGTCGACACGAACGGCTCCGTCTCGCCGGGCTACGTGGTCACGGCGACGTCCGCGCCCGAGTGCACCAACAACTAGCGCCCCCTACCAGTAGGGGACTTCACGAATGGACACCGACGCGAGGGTCTAGCCGGCCCTCGCGCGAAACGCGACCACCTGGTTCGCGGTCGGCACGAGCAGGAGGTCGTCGCCCACGCTGGCTGTCGGGAAGTGGTTGGCTACGGCGCCCACTGACACCTGACGGCGCACGGAACCGGTCGCGGGGTCCAGCCCGAAGAGCACACCCTTGTAGTTGATGGTCCACACCAGGCCGGCGGCGACGATGGGGGGACCACCCCCGCTGGCCGGCCCCCAGAGCTTCGTGATCGACGGGGGCGAGGCCGAGTAACGAACGGCCACCGGGCCGTCGACGCACGGCAGGTACACGACCGAGCCCACGACGGCGCTGCCGCCGTCCATCTCGTTGGGGCAGGCGATGATGGCGTCCTCGCCGTTGCCGATGCCGCCCAGGTGGCGGGCGTCGAGCAGGTAGGCGATGCCCGACTTGCCGGCGAGCAGCACCTGCCCGGACCCGAGCAGGACCGGGGCCGTCGACATGTCAAGGTCCTGGGAGTTGTTCTGGGGCCAGTCGGTCGGCGCGAAGTACTGCACCAGGTGCATGGTGGGCGAGACCTCGAGCGCGCCGTCGCTGTCGTCGTAGGGTTGGCTCGACGAGTAGACCGAACCGTTGCCGGTGGCGACCCAGACGTCGCCCTGCGCGTCCACCGTCGGTGCCGCCCCGCCCATCCAGATCGCGCCCTGGTTGTCGCCGGAGGCGGCGTCGACCGTGAAGATGCGCGGGGCCGATCCGGCCTCGGCCACCGACTCCAGGCGTCCCCGGTAGGCGGCGCAGTCGCCGTAGTTGCCGCCCATGCCGAAGATGACGCGGCCCTTGTCGAGGTTGAGACCCGTGCGCTGGAGCAGGGCGGCCGGGTCGGACCCGGGCGGGTCGACGTTGACGGCGAATTCGACCGCGCCCGACGTCGTGCTGAGCGCGACCAGGCGATGGTGGGGCCGGCCCCCGATCAGTTCGTCCGCGACGACGTAGATCTCGTCGCGCGCGGGGTCGATGACGGGCGTGCCCGTGATGCCGACGGTCGGCGAGATGTCGCCGCAGGGCAATGTGCCCGACGGCACCGCGGTGGCCACGTGTCGTCGCCACACCACCCGGCCGTTCGAGCCGTTGAGCGCGTAGACGGAGTCGTTCTCGGTGGCGACGTACACGTCGCCGTCAAAGGCCAGGGGCTCGCCGTAGAGCTGGCCGTCGAGCGCGGGCGAGGTCCAGGCCCGGCGGGCGGTGTCGATCGAACTGACGGCGTTCGAGAGGCCGAGGCCGGCGGCGTCGCCGTGGTACACCGTCCAGGGGTCGTTGTTGGGGGCCGCGCCGCTCGACCCCGCGCCCACGACGGTCAGCGTCGAAGCGAGGACCAGGCCGCAGACGCTCAGCGCCGCGAGGAGGGCGCGGTGACCGGCTGTCGTGACGGCGCGCGAGCCGACATCACCGCGCTCGGAGGTCTGGGCCGTGCCTATGCACTCACGTTAGCGACCGTCGCCCGCGCATCCACGTCGAAGGCGACGACGCCGGGCGGGGGCGAAGTAGATTGACCAGGTCATCTCCAAGGGGGCTAGGTGAGCGACGACCGCGACATCGTGGGCACGGCGGACGACCCACTGGTCGAGGCCGAGGGCCTCGCGCAGGGGGCGTCACGGGCCGGCGTGCCGCTGCGTCTCCTGGGGGGGCTCGCCGTGCGGGTGCTGTGTCCCGAGTTCCCGCCCCGGCTGCGCCGCGACCAGGATATCGACTTCGGCTGCCTCTCCAAGGGCCGCCAGAAGGTGATGGCCTACTTAGAAGAGGCCGGCTGCGAGCCCGACCGCCGGTTCAACTCGCTCAACGGTGATCGCCAGATGTACTTCAACGCCCCCTCGGGCCGTCCCATCGACGTGATGGTCGACCGGCTCACGATGTGCCACGTGCTCGACTTTCGTCCCTCGTTCAGCGCGCTGCCCCTGACGCTCGACGTGGTCGACCTGCTGCTCACGAAGTTGCAGATCGTCGAGCTCAACGAGAAGGACGCGCGCGACATCCTCCAGTTGCTGTCGGCCTTCGCGATCACGGGCGAGAGCCCCGGCGAGGGAGGGCCCGAGATCGACCGGGACCGGTTCATGAAGGTGCTGGGCGGTGACTGGGGTTGGTGGCGCACCGTCACTGACAACTTGAACAAGTTGCCGTTACTCGTGGGGGACCGTCCCGACCTCGTACCCTCGTCGGCGCCGCACGACGCGTTGCGCAACGCGGCCCGCCTGGCCGAGATCGCCGACGCGGCGCCCAAGTCAATGCAGTGGAAGATGCGCGCGAAGGTCGGCGAGCGCGTGCGGTGGTACGAGTTGCCCGAGGAGGTGGCGCACTGAACTGCTTGACGGACCTGATTGCGTGTGCTAGTCATGGCTGCACGTCGCACGCACGCACTTCGCGACCAGGGGTGTTGGGGCGTGGGCGGCCGGTGAGAACGGGGGCGTGGTGAGGATCTTCTTTGCGACGGACATCCACGGGTCCGAGACGTGCTGGAAGAAGTTCCTCAATTCGGCCGCCTTCTACAAGGCCGACCTCGTCATCCTCGGCGGCGACGTCACCGGCAAGGTCCTGGTGCCCGTGATCGTCGGGCCCGGCTACTTCGAAGTGACGATCTCGGGCGAGACGCACCACCTCGAGACCGAGGACGAGGTGCGCCGCATCGAGGACCAGATCCGCAACCGCGGCTTCTACCCCACCAGGGTCAGTCGCGACGAGTTGAACGCGCTCAACGAGCAGGACGGCTCCATCGACCGCCGCTTCACGAGCGAGATGGTCTCGACACTCGATCGTTGGTTGGACATGGCCGACTCGAAGTTGCGCGGCGGCGAGATCCCCTGCTTCGTCAACGGCGGCAACGACGACACCTTCGAGATCGACGACGTGATCGAATCCTCGCCCTGCGTCACCTTCACCGAGGGCAAGGTCGTCGAGCTGGACGGTTTCTACTTGGCCTCGATGGGCTACACCAATCCCACGCCGTGGGACACCTTCCGCGAGGAGCCCGAAGAGGGTCTGGCCCAGCGCATCGAGGGCATCGTCAGCCAGATCCCGGACATGGGTCGGGCGATCTTCAACTTCCACGCCCCGCCCTACAACTCCGGCCTCGACGAGGCCCCGGCGCTCGACGAGAACCTGCGTCCCATCCACGGCGGCGCGGTGATGAAGCCGGTCGGCTCTAAGGCGGTGCGTGACGCCATCACCTCGCACCAGCCGATGCTTAGCGTGCACGGCCACATCCACGAGAGCCGCGGGGTCACCAAGATGGGCCGGACCCTGGCGATCAACCCGGGCAGCGTGTACACCGACGGCGTCCTCCAGGGTGCCGTGATCGACCTGAATGAGAAGAAGGGGAAGGTGACGAGGTACATCCTCGTCAACGGCTAGCCGCACTACCAAGGGGGGAACCATGGCCATCAAAGAGGATTCCGACGGCGTCGGGGGCAAGGCGGCCGGTGCGGAGGCGCCGACGCTGTTCCTGCGAAAAGCGACCGGCCTGGTGCGGGGCTGGTCGGTGCGCGACGCCATCATCTACGCCTGCCTCTCGACGAACATCATCACGCTCGGGATCTACGAGTTCTCCTTCAACTCCTTCATCCCCAAGGGCCAGTTGCTGACGGCGGTGCTGATCTCGGCGGTGTGGGTCTCGTTCCTGGTGGTCGCCTACACCGGGCTCATCGTGACGATCCCGCGCGCCGGCGGCGACTACGTGTGGCAGAGCCGGATCCTGGGCGGCCCCGTCGGCTTCGTCTTCGCCGCGACGGGGTGGTGGTTCATCCTGTGGCTCTGGGCGCCGATCTACGGCACGGTCTTGAACGTCGAGCTGATCCAGCCGCTGCTCTACACCATCGGGGCCAAGGGGGCGGCCGCCTACTTCGGGACCCATAACGGCACCTTCACCATCTGCTGCATCACGATCGCGCTGGCCGGCATCCTCGTCTCCATCGGGATGAGCGGCTACGCCCGGGTCCAGAAGTGGTGCTTCGCGGGCGGGATGGTTGGCTTCTTGACCATCGTGGTCCTGCTGCTGTTCTACTCCCACGGCAGTTTCGTGAGCTCGGTCAACATGGAGGCCCACAAGATCTTCGGCGTCTCGCACTTCTTCGGCGGGACCCAGAAGGCCGCCGCCGGCATCAGCTACACGACGCCGGCCTTCGGGTTGAACGCCTTCGGCGCGAGCATGCTGCTCGTGCCGATGCTGATGTTCTACCTGCTCTGGCCCAACTGGGGCTCGACGCTGTACGGCGAGGTGCGCGGAGCGAGCGACTTCAAGCGCGTCTTCACCGGCATGTTCACCGGGCTGTGGCTGACGGTCGCGCTCTCGGTCATCTTCTTGCTGCTGATGGACAAGACCGTTGGGTGGACCTTCTACAACAACGCCAACGCCGTCTTCTGGGCCGGCAAGTCGGCCATCCCGATCTGGCCCTACCCGGTGATGATGGCCGCGTGGCTCGTGCACAACACGGCCTTCCAGGTGATCCTGCTGCTCGTGATGAGCCTGTGGTTCTTCGGCTGGGTCGGCACGCTCTTCCTCTCCTCGACGCGCGTGATCTTCGCCGCCGCCTTCGACCGGGTCCTGCCCGACGCGGCGGCCAGCGTCTCGGAGAAGCGCAAGGTCCCGATGGCGTCGCTGGTGCTGATGCTCCTGCCGGCCGTGGCGCTCAGCGCCGTCTACTCCTATTCGCTCAAGTTCCAGACCTACACGCTCGACGCGACCCTGGTGATCGCGGTGACCTACCTGGTCAGCGCCTTCGCCGTGGTGATCCTGCCGTGGCGCAAGCCCGAGCTCTGGGCCGCCTCGGCCGCGAGCAAGTTCAAGGTCTTCGGCCTGCCGATCGTGCCGATCGCCGGGCTGGTGACGATGAGCCTGATCATTTACAACCTCTGGGAGTGGATGACCAACAGCGCCTACGGCGTCAACAACAAGGGTTCCCTCGTCTTCATGGGCCTGCTCTACCTGCTGGCGGTCGTCGTCTACGTCGTGGCCCGCCTGGTGCGAAAGAGCCAGGGGATCGACCTCGGTCTCATCAACAAGGAGATCCCGGTCGAGTAGGAGACGGTCCCTATGAGGCCCGTCGCCGTCCGCGTCAACGGCCCGGTCGTCGGCGAGAGAGACGTGGCGATGGGCGTGTTCAGCGTGGGCCACAAGAACGTTGACCGGCGACGCCACGTCGACCGGCCGCGTGCACTGCCCGTGCCGGCACCCTAGAGCGACGTCGTTCGCGCCGGACCCCTGCGTACGGCGTGGTGGGCGTCACGGACTAGGTTGCCTCTATGCGCCGTACGCCCGTCCTGCTACTGGCCGCCGCCCTGGGCTCAGCGCTCGTCGCGTCGGGCGCCGTGGCCGATACGACCACGACGACGAGCACGTCGACAACCACCACGACCGAGGCGACGACCACGACGACGCTCAAGCCCGTCTACGTGGCGCCCCTCACCGGACTGCCCGATCCCACCGGGGTGACCCGCCACCGCGCGGCGCTGACCATCAAGATCGACAACACGCCCGAGGCCCATCCCCAGTACGGGATCGAGGACGCCGACGACGTCTTCGAGGAGATCGTCGAGGGCGGCATCACCCGGCTGGCCGCGATCTTCGACACCCGATATCCCACCCAGGTCGGTCCGGTCCGGTCGGTGCGCCGCACCGACCGCGAGATCGTCTTCCCGATCCGCGGGGTCTTCGCCTTCTCCGGCGGCGCCGAGTACGCGGTGCGCAGCATCGAGACGGCCCCGGTCAAGCTCTACGACCAGTCCAACGCCGGTGCGGCCATGTGGCGCGACCCCGACCGTTACCCGCCCCACAACCTCTTCGCCAACGCCGCGCTGCTGATGGAGATGGCCCACGAGACGGTGCCGCCGCCGCCGCTGTTCACCTACCAGGCGCCCAAGGGCGTCGCGCCGGGCCGCCCGGTCGCCTCCTTCGTCGTGGGCTTCCAGTCGGGCTTCGCCGTCACCTACACCTGGGATACGGCGACCAGATCGTGGGACCGTTCGATCTTCGGCGCCCCCGACGTCGCGGCCACCGGTCAGCGCATCTCGCCCAAGAACGTGGTCGTCATGAGCGTCAACTACATCGGGGGCGTGGGCGTGATCGATTCCTACGCCGAGCTAGTCGGCTCCGGTCCCGTGCAGGTCTTCACCCGGGGCACGCTGCAGAAGGGCACCTGGTCCCGGCGCAGCTTGCGCAAGCGGGCCGTCTTCAAGAACGCCCAGGGCCAGGTGATCAACCTGACCCCCGGTCAGACGTTCGTCGAACTGCTCGACGTGTCCGAGCAGGTCACGGTCACGCCCCGCCCCTAGCCTGAGCCGCAGCTCTGGCTGTAGGCGGCCGTCCCGGGCTGGAGGGCCTGGCCCGAGTTGGCGCTGAGCATCAGGCACGACTCGTCGACGGCCACGAACTGGTTGGCCGGGATGGCCTTGAGCTGGTCGACGTCGTTGTAGCTCCAGCGCGTGTCGGCCGTGCCCTGGAAGTACCAGTTGCTGCCGTTGTCGGCGAGGATCAGGCCGTAGGTCTTCATGGTGGTGAGCACGGTCTGGCAGAAGGCGCTGCAGGACGAGGCGGGCAGCGTGAACGACGCGTTCAGGCGAAAGCGCGCGCCCATGGGCGGGCAACTCGTGTCCGCTTGGCCCGCTTCGTGCCGGGCCGGCCACAGGTAGGCCTCCTGGGTGCACTGCGCGGTGAAGCGGATGGCGTGGTCCATCGACCCCGGGGCGACCTCGTTGTAGTTCACCAGTCCCGGCAGGATCGCCAGGCCCGCCGCGTCGGCCGAGGTGTAGCCGGCCGGGCGCAGGGCGTTGGAATTGAGGTTCCAGCGTGCGCCCGAACCGGCCGTCGATTTGCCGCCGGCCCGGTAGACGGTGTCCCAGGTCTCGAAGAGGGTGCAGGCCGGCGAGGTCGCCGTGCGGTAGGGGTCGACCATCAACGCGTGGCGGTCGGATCCGCCCTCGATGGGCGTGCGCGCTGTTAAGGGATAGGGTCCGCGATAACTCTCCGAGGCGTACTGGAACCTGACCGCGGTGAAGACGGTGCGGGCGCCGACGATGGTCCAGGGGATGCCGTACGGTTGGCGGGGGTTGCCCGAGGGCCCGTAGTCGGGATGCAGGTACGTGGTGCTCGAATCCATGGCGGCCAGCCAGGCCGCGCTGTTGGCGTCGACGGGCAGGTTGGTGATCGGCGTGTTCCACACGTTGTCGGCCGGGAAGGCCGGACAGTGGGTGCCCGGAATCGTCGTTCCCGCGCCGGCGAGGTGCGCCGCCCTGGTCCCGAGCGCCGAGGCCGCAGTCGACGCCCGGGCCGTGGAGAGCGCGGCCAACGTCAGGGCCGCGAAGGTCAGCGCCGCCGCGGCGCGGACGAACCTAGTGGCCGACACGGTCGTCGTGGTGGGACGCCCGCGCGGCGAACGGCGGCCGCCTCGCGAGGGGAACAGGGCTCGACACGACCTGATCGTAACAGTGGGTTTTTCGAATTGATCGCTGTTGTGAGAAGTGAGTGAAGGTGTTGGCGCGTTCCTTGCGTGGATGCACCGATCGAGTCGACGCGGTGTCGCGCGGATGTCGAATCCGGTTGGTGCTGCCGTGGTCCGGTCGCTGCGGCCTACTGGTGGCGGAAGTGGACGAAGACCCGGCCGAAGTTCTTGGAGTCCTTCTCGACGCGGTCGTAGAGCGCCTTGATCTCCTTCTGGTCCAGGAATCGCAGGACGCGCTTCTTCAGCTGGCCGCTGCCCTTGCCGGGGATGATTTCGACGAGACGCACCTTCTTCTCCAACGCCTCGTCGATGATGGCGCGCAGGGCCCGTTCGATGTCGTCGCCCCGGTTGTAGATGTCGTGTAGGTCGAGCTTGAGCTTCACGTCACCGTCCTACTGGATACGGGCGTCGACCGTGACGTCGCGCGGACCCGTTCGACGTCACGTGGCCACTTCCTCGGTGGGGGACTGTTCGTTGCCAGGGGAGGCCTCATCGCAGGTGGGCGCTCCAGGTCTCGATGTCCCGGGCGATCATCTCGGCGCCCCTGTCGGGAACGCCAGCCCGTTGGGCGAAGGCGGGCCACTGTTCGACGGCGTCGAGCACCTCGGCCATGATGTCCGACACCCCGGGGACCGCGAAGCGGTCCGCGACCTCGAGCACGTCGGCGCGGGTGATGCGCGTGGTCTGGCCGTTGACGGCCATGAGGTGTTGGCGCGTCCATCGACTCGTCGGGGAGTAGGCGTGGGTGACGTCGTAGGCCGGCGACAGCGCCCACACGCCGTTCTGTCGCAGCACGAATGAGAAGTTCTTGGTGTGATCGTCGCAGTTGGCGCCCGCGACGTTGAAGACCATGCGGCGAAAGACCTCGCCCCGGGATTCGGGACCGAGTCCGAGCTGGTAGAGGAGCAGGAACAGCTGTCCGTAGTCGTGGGTGCCGATCTGTCGAAAGTCCAGTCCGGCCATGGCGCAGAGCGTTTGCACGTGCACCTTTTCTCCGTGGGCGAGGCGGTCGAAGCGCCGGGTCATGAAGTGGGCCCGTCCGCCCTCTTCCAGCAGTCGACACTCGGACATGTCGATGCCCGCCGCCCGCGCCATGAGCGAGTAGCCGTATTCGATCCGACCGAAGTTGCCGGAACCGCCCAGCTCGCGGTCGGCCCCCATGCCGTCGAACTTCAACAACCAGTGCTCGAAGCCGGGGTCGGCGGGCACCTGTCCCGAACGCAATTCGCCGGTATCGGGATTGAGCGACACCACGGCCTTGGCCCGAGCCCCGCCGGCCGAGGTGCCCACGGCGATGAGGTGCGTCAAGGCGTTGGTCAGTCCGGCGGAGGAATCGCCTGCCGTGGACACGGCGCCCCGCGCGGCACCCACGAGTTCGCTGAGTTCGATGGCCGTGGCCTTGCGAGTGCGCGGGCCGCGCAGGGGATGGAACTCTAGGGCGCCCACCCCCCGGGTGCCCAGGTACGCCAGGCGATCGAGCGAGGTGATCGCGTCGGGGGAGACGCCCTGGTTGGCCAGATAGGCGGTGGTAAGCGCGTTGCCAAAATCGTCGGGCAGCGAATCGGCGAGCATCGGGGGCAGCCGGTAATAGGTCTCCGGGGCCAGCGTGGGAAAGAGGAACGTTCTCGAAGGACCACCCGTCGGCATCATGGTGGGCGACAGTTGCGTACCCGAGCGGAACCAGCCCGGTTCGTACTCGAAGGCGTAGTAACCCGAGCGTTCGTCCAGCGCTACGGCGCCCACGCGCGACCCCCAACAGCGAACTTCGATGACGTCGACCGGGACGTAGGTCATCGGTGCTCGACGTCGGGTCTCGAGCTGTTCCTCCTCGCGCGTACCCGTCGGGGTGCGGTGCCGCTGTTCTCGAGCATTCGCAGTGGCGACACCGATACGGACGGAGCGAGGCCCTCCAGCCAGTCGGTCCGGTTCAGGGCCCGAACGACGGCGATGACAGTGCTGAGCGAAGAGCCTTTTCCCCTCTCCAAGTTGGATAGTGCGCCGATCGACACGTTGGCGGCGGAGGCCAGCGCCGTCTGGTCCATGTCGTTCGCGATGCGGGCCGATCGGATCTGATCACCGACCACCGACTCCCACTCCTGAGTCGTTCTGTATGCAGATGATAAACTCATTATTCTCCTTATTAAGGGTACTAGTGATTATAACACCCATTATTCCATAAGTTAAATTAATAGATTATAAATAGTAGAAAAGTATATACTAAAGGCAATAATCATATGTACCAATAGAATACTATTGGTTAAGGCATCATATCATATGATGACCAGTAGAACGATGTGCTACACCGCGAACGTGACCGCCCAAGTTTTGTGTTCGCACGCCGCGGACGGTCTCACGACGCGGGCGCCGATTGACGAGGAACGACGAGTTCCTCGCTCGAGAACTCTGGTGGGCGCTACCTTGCCAGGAGGCCCGATAGTGAAGAGTGGCGCTAACGAGAGGGTGGACAATGAGCGTACGACGGGTAGTCACGGGCCATGACCGAGACGGCAAGGCGGTGTTCGTGAGCGACGAAGTCGTTGCGCCGATCACGACGTCGCTCGTGCCGGGTAACGAGTTCTATCGGCTGTGGGGGGCTGACGCTCGTCCGACATTTCCCGACGACGGCTCACGACCCGAGGCCGAGCGCTACTTTCCCCCGCCCGAGGGATTTCGCTTCGGCGTCTTCACGATCCCGCCCGATGATGGCGCCGGGGCGCCACCGGGCCTCGACGTCGTGGCGGCGCACGCCGAATTCGACGAGAAGTTGCCAGGCCTCTCTGAGTACCTCGAGCGAGATCACCCCGGCATGCACACGACAGCCACGATCGATTACGGCGTCGTGATCTCCGGCGAGGCCGTCCTCGAGCTGGACGATCGACAGAAGGTGACGCTTCGCCCCGGCGACGTCTACGTCCAAAACGGGACTCGTCACCGCTGGTCCAATGAAGGGGACGTGCCGGCGGTCATCGCGGTCACCCTGCTCGGAGCGCAACACCACAACGTGGACTGATCACCCTCGGATCAAGGCCGTACGCGGCGACCCTCGTCGGCGATGGCGTCTGCGGCGCTAACGATTCAGGTAGGCGACGGCGCGGCCCACAGGGCCACTTCCTTGGAGGAGAAGATCCGGCCCGTCCCCGTGGTCACCGAGACGCAGGCCATGGTGCCCGACGGGACGTAGATGGGTCCGGTCTCCATATCGATACTGGGCCGACCGTCGGAGGAATGGACCTCGCAGCGCACGGAGAGGCCCTCGGAGGGCTTGACGATCTGACCTTCTAGCGCGTGGCTGTTGCCCGCGGTCATGGCGATCTTTATCACCGGACGTGATTGGCCGGGCACGCGCAGCGAGCAGACCACGGTCTTGATCTCGGTGGAGCGGCGCCCCACGTGGCCGATGGTCGACCAGATCTCCCACGAGAAGTAGGGGTGGTTCGGCGAGTCCCGGACCTGGAGGGGGACCGGTTCGTTGATCCGCAGTTCGGGTGCCGAGCGGTGAAGTTGCCAGTAGACCGACGTCGCGGCCACCACCGTGATGAGCGCGCTCAACACGGAAATCGAGATGCTGACCCACGTCATCGGCCCAACTGTAGGGGTTGGGGCATCGTCGCCGTCGGGGTGTCGGGGGCGGATTGGCCCTTCGTGGCGAGGGTTTTCTGGGTGCCGTGCGCCACGGGTCGGATAGCGTCGTGGCTGGAGCGCCGGGAAGCCTGGTCGGCATTGGGACTGATCGAGGGGAGGCTGGCGTGGCGCTGGCAGGCGTGGCGTTCGTGGTCGGCGCAATCGTCAGCCTGGCGACGAGCTGGCTGCTCGTCACGAGGCTCGAGCGCGTGGGCGAGCGTCTCGGGCTCTCCGAAGCGCTCCTGGGTATCGTCGCGGCGCTCGGCGCCGACGCCCCGGAGATCACGTCGTCCATCTCGGCCCTCACCCAGCACCAACGCGCCATCGGCGCCGGAGTGGTGATCGGGTCGAACGTCTTCAATTTGGCCGCCCTGCTGGGACTCGGGGCGATCCTGTCGGGGTTCATCGCGCTGCACCGCCGAGTGGTGGTGCTCGGCGGATTCGTCGCGATGTGGATTGCTCTGTGCTGTGTGGCCACGGTGACCGGAGCGATTCCCACGCCGCTCGGGCTCGTCCTCACGGCCGTCGTGCTGGTTGCGTACCTCATTTTGCTGGGTCTTAACCGCTTGCAGCTCGGTTCCTTGCCCCTACCCCGGCCCTGGTCGTCGTGGCTCTCGTCGGCGATCGATGAAGAGGAGATGGAGCTCGAGGTGGCGATTCGACCACCGCGCGGTCGCGCGCGCGACGCCGTAGTGGCCGGGGCGGCCCTGGTCGTCGTGGTGCTCTCGAGCGTTGCGATGGAACGGGGCGCGTCGGACCTCGGTCGACACTGGCACGTGGCCGACGCCGTGATCGGCGGCGTGGTGCTGGCGGCTGTCACGAGCTTGCCCAATCTCGTGGCGGCCCTGTACCTCGCCGCCAAACAGCGGGGCAGTGCCGCCTTCAGTACCGCACTGAACAGCAACAACCTGAACGTGGTGGCGGGACTCCTGATCCCTGGAGCCGTCGTGGGCCTCGCGGCACCCTCGTCATCGGGCACGCTCACGGCCGTGAGTTACGCGGTCCTCACCTTCGTGGTACTGATGCTCGCCTTCTGGCGGCGGGGCCTCAGCCGCCGCGCAGGATGGATCGTCGTCGCCGGCTACCTGCTCTTCGTGACCTGGCTCGTCGTCATCACCTGACGGCAACGGCACGCGAACGTGAAGGGTTCGACGTAAGGGCCGGTCGCCAGGGAGATCACGGTCGAGCGGCGTAGTCGGGGGCGCGCCAGGGCCAGGCGCTCGCGAGCCAGTGGCTCACGGTCTCGTACAACGGCCGGTCCAGGTCGGCCCTTGACGCGCGCACCCACGACGACACGTCGACGTCGTAGCCCGCTCGGCGCGACGGGTAGAGGTACACGCAGCCGACGGTCGACATGTCCTCGGGGTCGATCACGGTGTACGTGAAGCCCCGAAGGTGCTCGAAGTCGTCGGCGTGCCCTTCGAGGTCGGCGAGATTCTCGTTGAGGCTCAGGACCCTCGTCGGCCAGTCACGGCCGGCGAAGCCGGGCGTGCGCTGGATGTGCTCGATGCTGGTCGTCCAGGCCTCGAGGTCGGCCAGGTTGTGCTGGGGTCCGAGCGGCTCGAGGCGGAACCGGTCGGTGCTGAGGCCGCCCGGCGCCTCGAATCCGACGGGGACGAAACGGGGGGGTGTCGAAGAGGAGCGGGACACCAGGGCATCGTAGGCCCTGGGACTCTGTGCGTGCTAACACGACGGTGCTGCGGTGGGAGTACCACCCTGTCACGGTCCCCGAGCCCGGCCCAGAATGAGGTACCGATCGAGGAGGTAAATGCGCAGCATCCGGTTGCTGTTACGTGTCGAGTGGCGTCGCCGACGGGCCTCGTGGATCGCGCTGGCGGTCCTCGTATCGATCATCGGAGGCACCGTGCTCGTGGGCGCTTCCGCGGCGTCTCGGACGTCCGCGGCCTTCCCGCAATTTCTCTCGCGCTACGGGTACGAGGCCGAGGTCTTTGGCGCCCTGCCGTTCCCCGAGAGGTTGGATCACCTGCCCGGCGTCGAAGCGGTCGCCCTGAGCACCTATTTCTTCAACGGCAATCCCGTCGCCGACGGCCACTACGTCTCGGGGGACGACGTGAACGTCATCGGCCTGCCGACGACCAATCTCTCGAGCACGATCAAGCTGCTCTCGGGTCGGCTGCCCGTTCGAGCGCACGAGATACTCGTGGGCTACTCAATGCAGCAGCAGTTCGGACTGCGGATCGGCTCGACCGTCACCGTGCCCTTCTTCGCCCCGGACCAACGTGAGCAAGTCCTGAACTCGAACGAGAATCCGCCGGCCCGCGGTCCGCGTATCACCTTTCGGGTGGTGGGCGTCGAGGCGAGCGCGGTCGACTTCGCGACGACGGCCACCTATTCGATCTACACGAGCGACGCCTTCGATCGCGGGGGCACGCCGGCGCTGGTCTCGGGGAGCTTTGCGTTCGTTCGCCTGAAGGACGGCGAACACGCCATGCCCAAGTTCCAGTACGCGGCCAACCACCTGGGCAAGTACGGCCAGTACTTCTCCCAGGACGTCGGCGCCGCGAACTCCGCCATCGAGCAGTCGATCAATCCCCAGTCGGCGGGCTGGTGGTTGTTCGCCCTCTTCGCCGCGATGGCCGGCCTGGTCCTCATCGCTCAGGCCCTCGCGCGCCAGAGTCTCACCGAGAAGGAGTCCTATCCCACTTTGACGGCCCTCGGGGTGCGTCCGACCCAGCTCCTCGGGCTCGGCATGTGCCGAGCCCTGGCCATCGGGATCGCCGGCGCCCTCGGCTCGACGGTGCTGGCGTTCCTGCTGTCGCCGTTCATCCCCGTCGGGGTGGCTCGTGCGGCCGCGCTCGATCACGGCTTCGTGTTGGACGTGCCCGTGCTGGTGCTCGGACTCTTCGCCATCGTGCTGGTGGTGCTCGCGCTGGCGCTGTGGCCCGCGCGTCGGGCATCCCAGGTAAAGGCCGATCGGGCTCGCGCCGACCGCGTACTCAACCCGCGGGCCAGCGCCGCCACGATGGTCGCCCGGGCCGGCGCGACGCCGAGTCTGCTGGTTGGTGTGCGCAACGCTCTCGAACGTGGCCGGGGCCGTTCGAGCGTGCCGGTCGCGACGGCGCTGGTGGGCACCGTCGCCGCCGTCGCTGCGCTGGTGGCGACGACGATCTTCGGAGCGAGCCTGTCGAACCTACTGACGACACCGCGTCTCTACGGCCAGGCCTCTCAGGTGAATCTCAATGGCGTCCCGACCAAGCAGCTCCCCGCAATCCTGAAGGCGTTGCGCGCCAATCGCGAGGTCACGGATGTGTCCTACGGCGGTGAGGGCAAGTACCTCCAGGTCGGCTCGGTGGCCGTGCAGTCGGTCTACGTCGACGTCGCCAAGGGTCACCTGAACATTTCACTCGTGAGTGGTCACTATCCCACCGGTACTGGTCAGATACTGCTCGGCCAGACAACCTTGAAACAGGCGGGGCTTCACGTGGGATCGCGCGTCGACGTTTCGGTGATCAACCCAGCGGGCAAGAAGTTCTCGGGCCCGGTTCGTGTCGTCGGCACCGCCGTCTTCCCCCCGGGTCTGAGCATCGGCGGTCTGGGTGACGGAGCGGCGATCTTGATCAAAGCGCTCGAGGCGCTGGCCTGTCCGAGCGGAGCGCCGCGCAACGCGTGCGAGAAGGCGATCAGCCAGAAGATCGCCGGCGACGATAGTTGGGGTGTGGCGATCAGCGTCCGGTCGGGGCCGGCCGGTCGGGCCACGGTGGCCCGTCTCGATCGCGAGTACGCGAGCTACGAGGGTCAGCAGTCGGTGCCCACCAATCTCGTTAACTTTGGCCAGGCCGTCGATTTCCCGCTGTTGCTCGAGGGGACCATGGTGCTCTTCGGGGCGGCCTCGCTCTTGCACCTGCTCGTCGTCAGCGTCTCGCGCCGGCGACGTCAGTTCGCGTTGTTGAAGGTGCTGGGCTTCCTTCGTCGCCAGGTTCGCGCCGCCATGTGCTGGCAAGCCGCGACCGTCGCCGTCATCGGGGTCGTCGGCGGCGTGCCGATCGGACTCGTCGTGGGCGTGACGGTCTGGGACGATTTCGCGACCAACCTGGGCGCCGTGCCACTAGCCGTGACGCCGGCGATCGTCGTCGTGGTGTTGGCGGTGGCGACCATCGCGGGCGCCGTGCTGCTCGCGCTGGTCCCGGCCACGCTGGCGGGACGAGTGCGCCCGGGCGAGGCGCTGCGAGAAGCGTGATTGGTTCTTCGCCACTCCGCCGAGGTGACAGCCGCCATCCGATGCGACATCCACCACTCGTGACCAGGTGAAAAGGGCGTGATAGAAATTGTAAAGGTACCTTGACATTCTCAGCAATGTGAAGTACCCTTTACATCATGAAGAATCGAGTGCGTGAAGAGCGGGGCCTGAGGGAACTCTCCCAGGCCGAGCTGGCCGCCGGTCTGGGCGTCTCGCGCCAGACGGTGATCGCCATCGAAAGCGGTCGCTATTCGCCCTCGCTGCCGCTGGCCTTTCGCATCGCCCGATTCTTCGCCGTGCCGGTCGACATGATGTTCGACCCGGAGGAGGAGGTGGCTCAATGAACAGGTCAACGCGCGCTCGGCTGCGCGCTCCCTTAGTGGTGTGGATCGCGGGAACGATCGTGGCGGGCGCCGTCGCCATCGGTCATACGTGGGCCGACGCCTTGATCGCCGAGGTGGTCACGGTCGTCTTGGGTGGCGCCTACTACCTCTTGAGCGCCAGTCACAGCGACATCGGAGATATCTACGCCCATCGCGAGGACGAGCGACAGCACGTCGTCGCCATGAAGGCCCGCTCGGTCGCCTGCGTCGTGATGATCGCCGCGGCCTTTGTCAGCGCGGTGTACGCGGTCGCGGCCAACAAGAACTATTGGCAGGCCGACGTCATCGCCAGCCTCGGGGGCCTCTCCTACTTTCTCACCCTTCTCTTCAGTGGCGCCCGCGACGGTGAGCCCGGGCCGAGCTCCGAGGGGATGATGGCCGCCCGACGGCCTGGCGAACGGGTCAGCGAGTCCGAGGACTCGACCAGCGGGTGAGGTCGTAACCGAGTCCGCTCCCGCAGTACGACGGGGGATAGGTGCGGCGACGCCGCGGGACGGGCCATCCCCGAGGTGAGATAGGTTGCGAGGAGAAGCCCCGCCCTCGAGGAAGTTCATGACCGTCTACTCCAGAGCAATTCGAGTCATCACCCTCGGCGCCGTGGTCCTCGTCCTCGGTCTCGTGCCCGTCGGCGCCCACGCCGCGACGTCGTCGGCGCCGCGCCTGACGCGACTCACGGCAGTCTCGACGTCGTCGTCGATCACCCTTTCGTGGCACGACCCCCGGTCCGCCAGGATTTCGGGCGTTTTGGTGCGCCGCGCCGCCGGCATCCTGGCGCCGTCCCTCTCGAGCGGCCAGTTGGTGGCCCGTCTCGGGTCAGCGCCCACGCACCTGGTTGACACGGCGGTCGACGCCAGCCAGACGTACTCCTACTCGCTGTTCGCCTTCAGGGGTTCGCACTACGCCCGACCCGTGAGGATCAGCGTCAGTACGGCGGCCGCGGCGGTGCAGGTGTTCAACGACCCGAGTTACGACTTCGACGGCCCGATTTCGACGAGCGCGAGCGGCAGCGACGTCTGGGTCACCAACGCCCACGGCAACTCGGTCAGCGAGATCAACGCGGCGACCGGCGCGGTCGCTCTGGTTCTCAACGGGCCGAATTACCAGTTCAGCGGGCCGATTGCGGTCAGCACCGACGGCACGGACGTCTGGGTGGCGAACTTCAACGGCAACAGCGTCACCGAACTGGACCAGGCGACGGGGGCGCTGGTGCGGGTCCTCGGCGACGGCTACAACTTCAACGAGCCCGACACGGTCACCGAAGGCAGCGGGGAGCTGTGGGTGGCCAGCGCGGCGCTGAACTCCGTCACGGAGATAAACGAAACGACCGGAGCCGTGGTCCAGGTGCTGAGCGCCCCGTCCTACGACTTCGACGACCCGGAGGCGGCCTACTCCGACGGGACGAACCTGTGGGTCGCCGATGCCAACGGCGATACCATCACCGAGATCAGCGAGGCCACCGGTGACCTGGAGCAGGTCCTCTCGGGAGCCAGTTACGGCTTCAACGAACCGGGTTCGATCTGCGCTAGCGGGGCCGATCTCCTGGTGACCAACGATGACGGCAATACGGTCACCGAGATCAGCGACGCCACCGGGGCGGCGCTGCGCATCGTGACGGGGGCCAACTACGGCTTCCACGAGCCCGTGGACGTCGCCGCCCAGGGCGCGGACGCCTGGGTGGTGAACTACGGCGGTAACTCGGTGACCGAATTCGACGTCGCCACCGGCGCGCTGGTGTACTACAACTACGGGCCCAGTTACGGCTTCGACGACCCCATCTCCATCTCCTTGGTCGGTGGCGACGCCTGGGTGCTCAACGTGCTGGGCAATTCCGTCACCCGGTTCTCCCTCTAGGCGCTTTGCCGGCCCCGGGATTACTCTCGTGATGCATCGCTCGACGGAGTGTGACGGGGGGTCGCCCATGGAGCCGTGGATCGTGGTGGGGGTCAGTCGCCTGGAGCGCCAGTCCCAGTTGCACTGGGCGGTGCACGAGTCCCTGCGCTGGGAGACGGGGCTGCTCATCGTGCACTGTTACGAGGAGCGTCTCGAGACCGAGATGCCCGACCCCAGCGACGAGCAGGTGAGCGCCGCGACATCGGTCCTGGAGCAGGCGGCGCAGTTGGCGCGAAGCCTCGGGTCGCGACCCGAGACGAAACTGTACGACGGCTTCGCCGGGGAAGCTCTCGTCGAGGCCTCGGACGGCGCCCGTCTGCTAGTGATCGGTTCGACTCATCGCAGTCGACTCTCCCAGGCCATGCACTCATCGGTGTCGTCCTACTGCGTGCGCCACGCGCACTGCCCCGTCGCGGTGGTGCCGCTCGGCGATAGATAGCCAACTTCGATACGTCGAATGGCGTCGAGGCGGTGCCACCATGCTGTCGAGTTCATCGTTGAATTGCTACCATCGCCAGTGAGCGATGAGGCCCGCCCGTAAAAGTGCCGAGTTCTTCGGCTGATGGCTTCTACCAGCAAGTGCGTGACGCTGGTAGGGCCGGTACTCCGTACCCCTGCCATGACAGGAGGTAACGATGAATGTGTAC
>JBEKKW010000010.1:0-46768 GCA_050010495.1 Acidimicrobiales bacterium | reverse complement strand
CGTCCCGGTCTACGCCGAGTTCCACCGCTGGCTCGGACGCACCGAGGTCCTGCAACCAATGTGGGACGCGTGGGCCGCCGGCGACCGCAAGGTGGCCAACGACGCCATCCCCGACTCGGTCGTGGACGAGCTGATCATCCACGGTTCCTACGAGGAGTGCCGCGAGCACGTGGGTCGCTACATCGAGGCCGGCATCCAGATACCGTCGCTCGCGATCGTCCCCTTCGGCATCAACCTGCAGGAGGCCGTCGAGGGACTCAGCCCCCGTTAGTCCAAGGCCACCTTCAGGGGGTCCAGGTAGGGGTGACCAGACTGATCACCTATGACGCGGTCGTGGACGTCATTTCCGACGTCTTCGTTGAAACCAGTTGCCGAGGTTTGGGACTCGGGAAGTTCCTGGTCGCGTCGGTGCGGGAGCATCCCGAAGCGCAGGGCCTGCGCCGGATCCCCCTGGCGACCAATGACGCCCACGACCTCTATCGCCGTTACGGCTTTGACACCTCGTCCAATCCCGATCGCTGGATGGAGCTGAGTTCGACGTCGCGAAGGTCGAAACCACCGACGTAACCCCGGACCCGACCCGAACCCGCACGCGAACCGAGGCATTCCATCCTTGACCCGCCAAGGCAAGATTACGAACCACGAGGTCCGAGTAGGCCTCATTTTTCTACAACACCACGAAACCACGTCGACGTAGAACAACGCGAGTCCTTGAAGACAATCGACCGGCGGGACCAGGTCGACACCCCGCAACACCTCGCCAGCTCCTCTCAATCCCTCCGTGTCGGGATCGAGGCCCGGGCGGTCGACAAAAGTCCTGATCACGGCCTTAGGACAACGGTCGAACCTCCACGCACAATTCACCAAGAAATCGGTTGCCGTCGATGTCGAAAGGGCGTAGTGTCCCTCAAAAGTGATCCCGGTCTCGGGACCATGTATCGGCGCTCCCCCCGACCCAGGTGAACGCTGTGGAGGGGGAGAGTCATGAATCGGTTTCCATCGCTTTCGCTACGCCGACGCCGCCTCAACGTGATTTTCGCCATGGCCCTCCCGATGGGCGCAGTGCTAACCACTATTCCCCTAGAGGCATCCACGGCGGGAGCCTCCGTCAGTCCGTGCCAGAACGGGACCTACACCTCCCTCTACTTTTGCTCCATACCTGACACGGTCACCTTCGACGTCACGGTCGCCGGCGGTGGCGGCGGCGGTGGCGGCTTTGGTGAAGGCGAGCAGGTCGGCGGCCCGGGCGGCGGCGGAACGATACAAACCGCAACGATGACGGCCAGCGCCGGTGACGGCATCACGGTCAGCCCGGGCACCGGTGGCGGCGACAGCCTCGGCGCCGTGAGCGACCCTAGCGGCGTTGGCGGCAATGGCGGCACGGCCGACGGGGGCCAGGGCGGCAGCACGCTGGCCGGGGAGTCCGGCGGCGGCGGCGGCGGCGGAGGCTACTCGGAGATTTCCGACTCCACCACGGCCGCGTCGATAACGTCGGGCGGCGGCGGTGGCGGCGGCGGTGGCGGCCGCGACGACGGCATCACGAGCGGCGGCGCCGGCGGCTACAACGGTGGCGACGGCAGCACCGCCGATGGGGGCGCCGGCGGCACGGGCGGTGGCAGCGGTAGCGCGCAGGGCGGAGCCGGCAACCCCGGCCAGCTCACTGTCGCCACCTCCGAAAATCCCGCCGGTGGCGGCTACTCGGCCGGCGGCGGGGGCGGTGGTGGTGGCTGCCTCGGCGGCACCGGCGGCAGCCCCGGTGGCACGAACGCCTCGGCGGGCGGCGGCGGCGGCGGCACGTCCTGCTCCAGCGGCAACGTCTCGGACGTCGAGACCGAGGGCACCACCAATATTGGGAATGGCTACGTGACGATCTCGGGCCTCCCGTCTCCCGGCGCGCCCACCGCTGTCGTCAACGACATCAACGGTTCAGCACCCACCGAGGGCGCCACCTACGTGCAGTACCAGGCCGTCCTCACGTCCTTCTCCTGCAGCGAAGGCACCAACTCGGAGTGGAGCCTCGGGCTCTCGGACTGCTTCGACGCCAGCGGGAATGCGGCCACCAACGGCAGTCCCGGTCCCCTGAGCGACAGCGACGAAATTGGCAATTTAGACACACAGTCCCTCGGCAACGGTCTGACCTACAACGCCTGCGCGACCAGCTTTGACAGCGGAACCTCCCAGGTCTGTAGCACGACGTACACCTACAACGTGGTCGCCACGCTCCCGAGCGCCGGACCTCCGTCGGTCACGTCACTTGATTTCAATGGCTCTGCGGCGACCGACGGTATGACCTTCTACGAGGGAGAGTCGGTCACGACGTCGTTCACCTGTGCCGAGGCCACGGACGGACCGGGGTTGACCGAATGCAGCGACGGCACCACTGGTAGCGTCAGCGGCCCCACCGGCTCGGGTTCTAACACGTTGCCCACGGGCACGCCCGGGGCCAACGAGTCCTACACCGTGACGGTCGAGAGTTCGGACGGCCAATCGGCGTTCGACACGATCACCTACAGCGTCGCGGCACCTCCGATTGCGCAAATCACCACGGTCAACGGTGGTTTACCGATTCCCGATTCGACCTACTACGCCGGCGAAGTGATCCCGGTGTCGTACGGGTGCAACGAGGGGGCCTTCGGGACGGGCCTGGTCTCCTGCAACGGCATCGACAGCACCGGTTTCCTCCTTGACGGTGGCACCGTGGGCCTCGGCGACGGCTACCTCTTCACGAGCGGAGTTGGGGATGATAAATTCGTCGCGACGGCCACCAGCTCCGACGGAGGGGTGGGCGAGCACGCCTTCTTCTACACCGTGGCGGCGCTACCGTCGGTGACGTCTATCAAATTCAACGGCTCCGCGGCGACCGACGGCGTGACCTTCTACCAGGGTGAATCGGTCTCGACATCGTTCACCTGCGCGGAGGGCACGTTCGGGACGGGACTCGCCTCCTGCAACGACGCGAGCGGCGGTGTCGGCACGATCACCGGCACCGGTGCTTCGAGCACGGGCAGCGGCGGCGGAACGATAAGCACGAGCACGGTGGGCCAGAACTACTCCTACACGGTGAACGTGGCCAGCACTGACGGCGCCACGGCGAGCCTGAGCGTGACGTACAACGTCGCGGCGTTGCCGACGGCAACAATCTCGGTGCCCGGCAACAACCAGAAGTTCAACCTCGGACAGGTCGTGCCGACGAGCTTCTCGTGCACCGAGGGAACCGATGGCCCGGGCCTGGCTTCGTGCACCGACGGCGTGACCGGCAGCGTCAGTGGTCTCGCCGGTAGCGGTACGGGCACGCTGCCGACCGGCTCGGTGGGACCGCACACCTACACCGTGACCGTCACCAGCGACGACGGTGCCACGAGCACGGCCACGATCAACTACATCGTCGTCGGGCCGCCGACGGCGAAGATCAACTTCCCGGCGACCGGCCTGACGTTCAACCAGCACCAGTTGGTGGCGGCCGGCTTCTCGTGCGCCGAAGCGATCAACGGGCCCGGGATCCGCTCGTGCGTCGACTCCAACGGGTCGCCGTTCGGGTTCGGCGTGCTCAACACCTCGACGCCGGGCGCGCACACCTACACGGTGACCGCGACGAGCAAGGACGGCCAAGTTGGCACGGCCACCATCACGTACACCGTGGTCGGGCCGCCGACCGCCGCGATCTCCCTACCGTTGAACAACCAGAAGTTCAACCTCCATCAGGTGGTCTCGACGACCTTCGCGTGCGCCGAGGCCGCCAACGGGCCGGGGATCAAGTCGTGCACGGACCTGGGCGGCGCGAACTCCCCGCACGGGACGCTCAACACCTCCACGCCCGGCGTGCACACCTACACGGTGATAGCGATAAGCAAGGACGGCCAAGTCGGCACGGCCACGATCACCTACACCGTGGTTGGTCCGCCGATCGCAACGATCTTCTCGCCGGGCAACAACGGGCGCTACGTCCAGAATCAGGTGGTCCCCACCACCTTCGGTTGCGCGGAGGCCTTCAACGGACCGGGGATCAGCTCGTGCACGG
Source organism: Acidimicrobiales bacterium (assembly GCA_050010495.1). Lineage (GTDB taxonomy): Bacteria > Actinomycetota > Acidimicrobiia > Acidimicrobiales > RAAP-2 > RAAP-2. The sequence goes on along the minus strand of JBEKKW010000010.1, from coordinate 42,750 downwards.
ACTCGGGCGGCGCGAGCGCTCCGCACGGCAAGCTGAGTACCTCGACGCTGGGCTTTCACACCTACACGGTGACCGCGACGAGCGTGGACGGGCAGACCGGCGCGGTGACGATCAGCTACACGGTGATCAAGTAATCCCGACACCGCCACAAGGAATAACACAGTTCCCAAGGCGCCGGGGTCGAGACCCGGGCGGCCCGTCCAGATGAATGGGCCGTCCACGCCCGTGGACCTCCACGGTCGCCGATTTCTCGCTGGTCAATCACGAGTCACGACTTCGTCGTGGGTTGGGCCTGTCCAGAATCCGTCACGAAATGTGCGATAAACCTCACCGTAGGCCGAGCACGTGCGCAACGCTGCGAAACCCGAAGGAAAGTGACGCGTTAGAGACTCCTTAATCTCCGCAAAACCAAGGTGGCGTGGCTACCTGACCAGTTCAATTCAACCGGGAAGTACTCCCCAACTTCTTCTATTTCCTCAACGGCATCAAGATCAATCGGCCCGGGTCATGGCCAGAGGATTACTTCTGTCCGCTAACCCATGGGGTGCAACAGGTTGGTTCAATTGCGATGCGGAGTTCAAGTGAACCCACCATGACCAGACGAACAGCTCGGGCACCCGCATGGTTACGACGACGTGTCATTGTCGTAGCCAACCGTGCGACGTTCCTCGTCCGTGAAGTTCTCTTCCGTCACCGGCCTCACGAGGGACCAGTGATTCCCTACGGGGCATCGCTGGTACCTGGCGTTGCCGAGACGGATGGCCGCGAGGGCACCGAGCGAGTTCCAGGCCGTGGGAAAGACGTGACCCCGGCTGCAGCGCACGATCACCTTGCCATCGATTCGTACGCGACCTCGGCTCATCGAGAAAACAAACCGTGCCACGATCACGACCGCGACGATGATCAGCACGAGATCAAAGGACGGGTGGCTCGACGCCAGCACCGAGGACCAGGAGACAACGCCAGAGAGTACGTGAGCCATCGAACCCAACCCCACTCGTAGTATTTCGAACGAATGCAACGCTAACACCCTGGCGCCGTGTCTCTACACTGTTCGTTGTACTGAACGGAGCAACGTGGCGAAAGAATCAACGGTGAGGATCGGTGTCGTCGACACCATGTTCGCCCGTTACGACATGGGCGCGGCCGCCGTCGCGGAGCTCACCACCTGCCCGGGCTACAACGAGACCTTCGAGGTCGTGACCAAGACGGTCCCGGGCTTCAAGGACTTGGCCGTGGCCGCGAAAAACCTCATCGAGCGAGACGGCTGCTCGATCGTCGTCGCGCTCGGCATGCCCGGCAGCACCCCCATCGACAAGCAGTGCGCCCACGAGGCCAGCCAGGGCATCATGGCGGCCCAGCTCATGACCTCGACGCCGATCCTCGAAGTCTTCGTACACGAAGACGAGTCCGACGACCCCGCGGTCTTAGCGAAGGTCTTCGAGGACCGCTCGCGCCAGCACGCGCGCAACGCCTACTGGATGCTCTTCGAGCCCGAGCAGTTGAGCCGGCGCGCCGGCCAGGGCGTGCGTCAGGGCTTCGACGACGCGGGGCCGCTTCGCCCGCACTGATCCGTCTCGCGGGCGCGAGACGTTCACTATGCTCGCCATGATTACCGCGCAGTAACGAGGAGGAACCCATGCCCGAAGCCGTCATCGTCGCCACCGGACGCACCCCGATCGGTCGGGCCTTCAAGGGCACCCTCGTCGACATGCGCCCCGACGACCTCACCGCGCTCGTGGTGCGCGAGGTGCTGGCCAAGGTCCCCGAACTGGACCCCGACAGCGTGGAGGACCTCATCGTCGGCTGCGGCCAGCCGGCCGGCGAGTCGGGCTTCAACCTGGCGCGCGTGGCGGCGCTGCTGGCGGGACTGGACAACGTGCCCGGCGTGACGGTCAATCGCTACTGCTCCTCGTCGCTGCAGACGATCCGCATGGCGGCGCACGCCATCCGCGCCGGCGAGGGCGACGTCTTCATCGCGGCCGGCGTCGAGACTGTGTCGCGCTTCGGCCACGGGGCGTCCGACCTCCCCCAGGCCGTCAATCCCCTCTTCGGCGACGCCATGGCGCGCACGCAGGGTCGTTCGGAGAAGGTGACCGAGCCCTGGAACGCCCCAAAAGGCCTGCCCGACATCTACATCGCCATGGGCCAGACGGCGGAGAACGTGGCCGAGTTCGAGAAGGTCTCGCGCACCGAGATGGACGAGTACGCCGTGCGCAGCCAGGAGCTGGCCGTGGCCAGCCAGTCCAACGGTTTCTTCGAGCGCGAGATCATCCCCGTCACCCTGCCCGACGGGACGGTCATCGCCAAGGACGACGGCCCGCGCGCCGGCACGACGTTGGAGAAGCTCTCGACCCTGCAGCCCGTCTTTCGCCAGGGTGGCACCGTCACGGCCGGCAACGCCTGCCCGCTGAACGACGGCGCGGCCGCGGTGATCGTGATGAGCGACACCCGGGCCAGGGAACTGGGCATCACGCCGCTCGCGCGCATCGTCGCCAGCGGCGTCAGCGGCCTCAACCCCGAGATCATGGGCCTCGGGCCGATCGAGGCCTGTCGCCAGGCCCTGAAGCGCGCCGGCATGACCATCGACGACATCGACCTCGTCGAGATCAACGAGGCCTTCGCGGCCCAGGTGATCCCGAGCGCCAAGCACCTCGACATCAAACTCGAGAAGCTCAACGTCAACGGCGGCGCGATCGCGCTCGGTCACCCCTTCGGCATGACCGGGGCGCGCATCATGACGACGTTGCTCAATGGCCTCGAGGACCGCGACAAGCGTTTCGGCTTAGAGTCGATGTGCGTCGGCGGCGGCCAGGGCATGGCCATGATCGTCGAGCGGCTGAGTTAGCCCCGCCCCGTCATGCGCCGCGTGGGGTCGTCGATCAGCGACTGGTGCTCCGCGTCGTCGACCGGTCGCGATTCGTCGGGCAGCATCACCGGGATGTCGCCGCGCACCTCGTAGGCCACGCGCAGGCGCGGGTTGTAGAGGACGTCCTTCTCGGACACGTAGATGAGCGTCCCGTGATCGACCGGGTCTTCGAGCAGTTCCAGGAGAAAGTCATCGAGCATCGCCGGTCGGCCCCTTTTCTAGTGCCCCCAACCTTACGTCAGCGCTCGCGGGTGGCGACTGGAGAGCCTCTCGCGCCGTGCGACGGCGCCGCCGTCGCACGAAGGCAGCGATCGTGACCAACCCGGCCAGCGCCGTCAACTGGCTCACGCGGTCGCCCCACACGTTGGCCGCCGTCGAGCCGTAGACCAGGGACACGTCCTTCGACGTCGGCACGACGGCCATGAGGTTGGGGCTCACGCGGTAGGGGCCGGTCGCGCCGACGGCGTGCCAACGGGGGTAGTAGGAGATCTTCACCACGACCGGCACCCCGACCCGGCTGACGTGAAAGGAGATCGCCTGCGAGTGAACGACCACGTCGCTCACCTTCAACGCCGGCAGCGCCACGTCGGTCATCGAGTCAACCGAACTGGTACGGGGCCAGTTGCTCGGCCCGCTCTCGGCGACGAAGGTGGACCACAGGTGCGGGTTCAGCCACCAGGTCACGTTCGCGTTCAGCCAGTCCACGCGGCTCGCGACGTTGGCGACCACGTTAGGCAGGTCCTTCATGCCCTGCACCATCGGACTGTTCTTGATCACGTAGAAGCGCCACGTGTCCCCGGGCGCCGGCCAGGCCTTGGTCGTGGCCACGAGCGTGAGCTGGGGGTCGGCGTTGGCCTGGGCCACGACGACGGGCGAGAAGGCGAGGAAGTACTTCACCCCGAGCATTTGCAGGTGCTCGACGCCCTCCTTGACGTTCACGAAGCCGTAGGGCAGGCCGGCCTGGGCGTCGCTCGGCTGGGCGCTCAATTCGGACTGGTCGAGGAAGTGATAGGGCGTGGTGGGCGAGGACTCGAAGTAGAGGCCCTCCATCGAGTCGACGCAGTTGTTCGTCCAGTACGGCAGGGTCATCAGAGCCTCGGGCGTGCCGAAGCGCTGCTGGTCCGAGTTGTACTCCCACATCGCGCGCCCGCAGCCGTAGTGCTTGGCCACCGACTTCATGGTGGCGATGATGTCCTCGAACTCGGGCCAGCCGCTCTGGGCCTGGTAGCCCGAGTAGTTGGTCTGGGCCCACACGCTCACCTGGTTGCCGGTCGTGTTGAGGTGCAACGCGCTGGCGACTTGGGGGATGAGACTGGGCACCGTGCTCGCGAGACCGAGCAACGCCACCACGACCGTGGCGATCACGGTGCGCCGCACGTGGCGGCCCTCGTCGAGCGGCTCGCTTGCGGTCTCGTCGTAGGGACCCGCCGGTGCCAGCACCGGCGCCGGTACTGACTCTGGGCCAACGTCGTGAGGTTCCTCGAGCTCGCCGCCGTCGTCGCGGGAGTCCACAGCGCCGTCGAATACCCCGTCGTCGAAGCGCGAGGGGTCGGTGCGACGTTGCCACCACCGCAACAGTCGGGCCAGGCCGTATCCGAAGAGCCAGCCGGCGCTCAGGTGGATCGAGATGAACCAGAAGGGCACGAGCCGTTCGTTGAAGATGACGCTCTGGGGATCGAGCACGTAGGCGGCCAGCGTGCCCACCGTGAGGGTCGCGAGCACCATGCCCAGACGGTCGCGCACGATGAACGCGACGACCAGCGCGATGGCCGCGAGCACGATGACCCAGCGGTCCCCGCCGGCGGTGATGGTGCCGGTCGTGGGACTGCGAAAGTCCCAGCCCAGCTGGGCGAAGACCTGGTAGACGGTGTTGACGGGCTGGTTGACGTAGCCGAGCGAGTTGGAGAAGCTCTGCGACGTGCCAAAGGGCAACAGCCACCACGCCGACAGGCCCAGCGAGAGCAGTCCGGCGCCGGCGGCGAAGCGCAGCGGGCGCGCGTAGTCGCCGCGGGCCATGTCGAGGTCGTTCGGGTCGCCGATGCCGCGCCGCTGTAGCAGCTCGTAGACGACGAGCACGAAGATGGCCCCGAGGGCGAAGAACCACGGCAGCACGTGCGCGGCCAGGGTGGCGCTGAGCGCCAGCGCCGCCCACCAGTAGCCGCGCCCGGTGCGCACGCCCCGGGCGAAGAGCCCGATGCAGAGCAGGCTCAAGGCCAGCGAGAGCGAGAAGGCGTACTCGCCGGCCATCGTCGAGAAGAGGTTGCCGCCGTCGATGGTGAAGGAGGCGTCGAAGAGGAAGGGCAGCGTCGCCACCGCCAACGCTGCCGGGATGGGGCGCGGCGCCTTGAAGAGACGTCCCATGCAGTAGGCCGTGATCGGCATCAGCACCGAACCGAGCACGGTCGCCAATTTGAAGGCGACCATGAAGTTGATTACGTAGCCGCCCAGCGACGCCAGGTAGTCGGGCAGGATCCAGTAGTAGGTGTAGGCGGGCAGGCCGTCGAGCCAGCCCGGGTACCACGGCGTGAGGTTGAAGATGTTGCCCTGGCTGTGCAGGAAGGCCGGCACCGCGAAGTGCGAACCGGTGTCGCCGCCGGTGATGGTGCTCGACGAGACGAGCAGCGCCGGGTGCAGCGCCCAGATGGTGACGTAGATGACCGACACCACGACGACGAGGTCCACCACCCGTAGCGGCGTCCAGAACGCGCGCCAGCGCTGGCGCATCAGTGGCCTAGCCGATTGAGGATGACGGTGACCATGGCGACGGCGTTGAACGACATGTGGGTGAGGATGCTCGGCACCAGGCGCTGCGTGCGGCGCAGCACCAGCGCGAGCACCACGCCGAAGAGCGCGAGACCGGCGAACTGCACGAGTTCGAAGTGCGCCAGGGCGAAGAGTATCGCGCTCAGTCCCACGGCGAAGGTCGTCTGCAGCATCTGCCCGGCCCCGCGAAAGCCCTCATTGAGGGTTCGATAGAGCACGCCGCGAAAGAACCACTCCTCCACGATCGGTGCCACGAACGTCGACATCACCACGATGAGCACGAAGGCGGCGCCGTGGGCGGCGCCGAAGAGATGGTTGATCGGCCTGTTCATGTGCGTGACGTGAAAGGGGTAGTAGAGCAGGTCCACGCCGTACTGGCAGGCGACGCCCAACGGGATGAACCAGAGGTCGCGCACCCGGGGCCGCCACTGGTCGGCGAGCGCCGCGAGATGGCCGTGCGCGCTCGCGAAGTAGACGGCGCCTAAGAAGCCGCTCCACAGTCCCACGAGGCCCAGCGCGATCGACCACCAGGGCGGCCGCATCGCCTTGGCGATCGCCGTGTAGCCGCCCGGATAGTGCGACAGTCCCGAGACGAGCGAGATCAGCAGCGACGCGACGACCTCGCCGACCAGGAAGCCAATCGCGCACGCGATGAGGATCGGCGCCACCCGAATCCGGCTGCCAGTTTCCTGGGTGGACGAAGAACTCACTAGCCCTAACGCTAACAACTCGGCAGTTTTGCACAGGCCGAGCATCGCCGTCGCAGCGGACCTCTAGATTGTTTGATGTGAGTACCCCAGACAGCGACAATTCGGGCGCCAAGAAGTACCTGCCGAGCTTCAAGAAGCCCGTCACGCCCGAGTCGCGCCGGCGCATGATCACCATCGCCCTGGTGCTCTTCATCCTGGGGATCTTGATCATCCCCTCGCTCTTCTCGAACAAGAGTGTCAAGACCATCTCGTACTCCTCCCTGATCCACGACGCGCGCCACGGCGAGGTGATCTCGTCGACCATCAACAACTCGAGCGGCATCATCACCGGACAGCTCTCCGACGGCACCAACTACAGCTCCAACGGGCCGGTGCCGGCCCTGGCCAACGAGGTCACGCTGCTGCGCACCAACAACGTCGACGTCACCTTCGCCAACCCGTCGAGCATCCTGGCCGAGTTCCTGCCCTACCTCATCTGGATCTTGATCTTCGCCGGCTTCATGATCTACGCGAGCCGCCAGGCCCGGGGACAGATGAACGGCATGATGTCGGTCGGACGCTCCAAGGCGAAGCAGTTCAACCAGGACCGCCCGACCACCACCTTCGCCGACGTCGCCGGATACCTCGGCGTCAAGCAGGAGATCAGCGAGGTCGTCGAGTTCTTGAAGATGCCCGCTCGCTACAAGGAGATAGGCGCGTTGATCCCCAAGGGTATCCTGCTCGTCGGCCCGCCCGGCACGGGCAAGACGATGCTGGCGCGCGCCGTGGCGGGCGAAGCGGGCGTGCCCTTCTTCTCGGTCTCGGGATCGGACTTCATGGAGATGTTCGTCGGCGTCGGCGCGAGCCGCGTACGCGACCTCTTCGGCACCGCGCGCAAGCAGGCACCGGCCATCGTCTTCATCGACGAGATCGACTCCATCGGACGTAAGCGCGGCGCCGGCATCGGTGGCGGTCACGACGAGCGCGAGCAGACCCTCAACCAGATGCTCAACGAGATGGACGGCTTCGACCCGACCGAGGGCGTCGTCGTGATCGCGGCGACCAACCGTCCTGACGTGCTCGACCCGGCCCTCTTGCGCCCGGGCCGCTTCGACCGACAGATCGTGGTGCCGCTGCCCGACCTCGAGGAGCGCCTGCCCATACTGCAGGTCCACTCCAAGGACAAACCCCTCGACGCCAGCGTCGACCTGATGTTGGTGGCCCGAGGCACACCGGGCATGAGCGGCGCCGATTTGGCGAACCTCGCCAACGAGGCGGCCCTGCACGCCGTTCGCCGTAATTCGCCCACCATTGGCATGGAGGACTTCGAGTCGGCCCGCGACCGCGTGCTCATGGGCCAGATGCGCGACACCATGGTCCTGATGGACGACGAACGTGAGCGCATCGCCTTCCACGAGAGCGGCCACGCGCTGCTCGCCTACGTGCTGGAGAAGACCGACCCGCTACACAAGATCACGATCATCCCGCGCGGCATGGCGCTCGGCGTCACGATGACGCTGCCCGAGGAGGACCGTCACATCATGTCGCGCCACCACCTCGAGGACTCGCTGTGCATGCGCATGGGCGGACGGGTCGCCGAACTGCTCGTCTACGGCGACCTCTCGACCGGCGCCTCCGACGACTTACAGCGCAACACCGAGCTCGCGACGCGCATGGTGCGCGAGTGGGGCATGTCCAAGGAGATCGGTCCCATGGCCTGGGGCTCGAACAACCAGGTCTTCCTCGGTGAGGACCTCATGCACCAGCGCGACTACTCGGACCACACCTCCCAGATCATCGACGACGAGGTCGAACGGATCCTGCGCGAGCAGGAGGTCCGCGCCATCGAGGTGCTGACCCTGCACCGTCGGGGCCTCGAATCGCTGACCCGCGCGCTGCTCGAGCACGAGACGATCGACGGCGACACCGCGGCCCAGCTCATCGACGAGGCCAACGGCGAGCCCGTCTGGCCCAAAGGCGCCAAGACCGTCAGCGCCCTCACCGGGGTCTCGAAGAAGGCGACCTCCAACGGCAAGACGCCCGAACCGGCCCCCGTGCCGGTGGCGCCCGTCGCGGCGACGCCCACGTGGGAGCCGCCGACCCTACCCGCCGTCTAGGGCGCCGACCACCGCCACCCCGCGCGGGCGGCTCGGCAGCGTCGTCGTCACCAACAGCGACGGTTCCGACGAACGCACGAGCACCGTTTCATCACTGAGCGTCGCGATGGCGCCAAAGAGCGACAGGATGCTCTCGGTCGTGTCCCCGTCGAGGCGGGCCGTGGCGCTCACGCTCGTGGCGCCCAGGGTCGAGAAGTGCACGGTGATCGTTCGCGACGACGTGTTGGTCACCGTCGCCGCGTCAAAGCCCAATCCCGAGAAGTCGGCGACCAGGAACTCACGGCCCGGTCCCTCGGGCGCGTCGAGCGCGATCCCCGCGCTGGACCCGCTCGCCAGGGACGAGACGAAGGGTTGACCCGAGCTGAGCGTCACCGAGGCGTACCCGTCGGCCGGTATCGCGGTGTTGGGCGTGATGATGATGTCGCCGCTGGCGTAGGGCGGAATTGTCACGATCTGGGGCGCCACCTTGAAGGGCGCCAGGTCGACGGTGGCCGTCACCGTCGCCGGCTCGGACCCGGGGTTCGAGATGCGCAGTTGCGCCACGGCGTCGCCGACCGTGGTCACACGAGGGAACCAGGCCTGGTCGGCGAGCACGGTGGCGCCGGCGTTGAGCGACACGACCGAGCCGGACTCTTGGACGCCGACGATCTCGATCGATCCACGCAGCACGCTCACGTGCACCCCGATGTTCGAGGTGTCGACGATCTCGGTGCCGAGGCTGAGCTCCATCTGCGAGTGGGCCCGCACCGAGAGCCCCTGGTACGTCGCCGGCGCGTCGTAGCCGTTCGCGGTGTAGGCGGCGACGTTGAACACCGCCGGCGTCGCCGTCGGGTTGTAGACGCTCACGTACGCCGCCGAGCCGACCAGCGTGTCGAAGCCTGACGCGAACCAGTTGGTGACGCCCGTCGTCGTGCACCCCACCCCGGCCAGGTGGTTGGCGGTGACCTCGTCGGCGACGACGCCGCCGCCGCTCACCTGGGCCTCGAGCCCGAAGCTGTGGCCCGTGGCCAGCGTCGCTGGATTGATCGAGCGCGCGGCGTGAGCCCCGAGATGGATCGAGGCGCTGGCCCGCTGGCCGGTGTCCGAGACGACCTGCACCAGCACCGAGCGCGAGGAACCGGTCGTGTTGAGCAGCGTCACGTGCCCGCGCGCCAGCGAACCGGCCACTCCGCTCAGCCCCGTGCAGTACAGGGCCGTCGACTCGGCGTTGCTAACGCCGAGTCCTCCCGGCAGCGTCGAAGGGTTCGTCGCGGTGTTGAGCGAGCTCAGCACGCCCACGAGTATGAGCGCCGCCGCGAGCACGGCGAGCAGGGGGACGCCGCGCCTAGGCACCGCGGTCCCGTTTCGCGTGTCGCGCGACGGCCCGGCGTTGGCGGCGGGTGAAGAGCCACTCCAGTCGGTGGATCCAGCCGAATCCCAGCCAGACGGTCGCCCAGAGCAAAAGCGTGAAGAGGGCGATCAGGCCATTGAGCGGCAGGCGGTGCAGCACGAGTTTCGCGCTCGGCGTCGCGCTGGTCGTGTCGACGTCGTAGACCGGGGCCCAGCCGTACAGCGTGCGACGCGAGACGGCGTGGCCGTCGACACTGAGCGTGAAGGCGCTCGCCGGCGCCAGTCCCGAGAGCACCGTCTCACCGGGCTGGATCGGCCCGGTGACGCCGGCGCCGCCGAGCACGGGAACCCATCCCGTCGCGGAGGACTGCGCGACCAGACCGTGGAAGAGCGAGTTGGAGTAGACCTCGACCGAATTGGTCTGCAGCTCCAACGAGAGGTCGGTCTGGCGACCGAGCTCGCGCACGAGGCTCGCCGGGACCGGCCGCAGCGGCACGCTCTGGATGCCCGAGATCTCCGGCGCGGCGGCGTTCATCACCACGATCGTCGAGATCCCCGCCGGGGCGAGTAGCTGTCCGAGGCGCACCGTGCGCCCCTCGAGGGCCAGCTGCACGGCCGAGAGCAGGACGTCGGTCGTGCCCGAGTCGGGGGGCGCGAAGAGGTCGCTGCCGCCGGGCAGGCCGTCCATCGAGGTGGCGGCCTCGAGACCCGGAGCGACCGACCACCCGGCGAGGGGCAGCACCGAGGGATCGCCGAGCCAGAGCACCCGGTACCCGCCCGCCTGCGTCGGCGCCAGGGCGCTGAGCGACTCGGCGACGCTCGCCGTGGGCAGGTCGTAGCGACCGCTCGCGAAGATGGTCAGGAAGGGCAGCACCGCGACGACCAGCACCACCACGGCCGCGGCGCCGCAGATCTGGCGCCAGCCGAAGCCGGCCTGGCGCAGGTCGTGCTCGAGGGCGCTGACGCCCAGTCCGATCAAGAGCGCGAGCATCACGACGTACAGCGCCAGCAGGACGTCGAGGTCGGGAGCGAAGGAACCCATCCAGTGGTGGGCGTCCAGGGCCGCGACCACGATCGTCAGGGTCGCGATCGTCGCGGCCTTGGCGGCCATGACCCGGCGTTCGCCGCGACAGACCAGCAGGCCGAGCAGCGCCGCGAGCGGCAACAGCCAGCCGAGCCAGGTCGAGCCGAAGCTACCGTTCGACCCGCGCAACAGGTCGAGGAAGCCGGGCGCCGACCACGGACCGACGCTCAGGCCGAAGACGCCCAGGGCGCGCCGGCCGGCCAGTGCCACGTCGATGGTCATCGGCAGCAGGAAGATCGCCACGGACAGCGCCAGGGACCCGAGCAGGCGCCACGGCCTCGGCGCCTCGGTCAGCTCGTCGCGCTCGAAGAGGCGCGACAGGCTGACGCCCGCGATGACGAGGGCGACCAGCACCAGCGTCGCCGGGGCCATCGTGCACAACAGGGCGATCAGGACCACGCACAGCATCCGCTGCCCGTCCTCGGTGGCGCGCCAGCCGCGGTGGCCGAAGGGCACGGCTTCGGGGTACGGGCCGGTGCGGAAACCGGGCACGGCCAGCAGTTCGAAGAGCCGGCGCACGACGAGCGGCAGTCCCGTCACCACGACGAGCACGTCGACGCGACCCTGGGCGATCATGTTGAGCCCGAGCGGCAGGGCCATGTAGGCGACCGACGCCACCACGCGCGCCCGGTTCGAGACGCGCCCGCGCAGCAGTCGGCCCATCGCGACCGCCCCGAGCGGCACGGCCGCGATCAGTACCAGGCGCGGCAGGATGCCCATGCGACCGAGCACGAAGGTGCCAAAGAAGGCCAGCACGCCAAATCCGGGCATGCCCGGCGTGGCGGTGCCCAGTCCGTTGGGCGACCAGGAGGCGAAGAAGTGGCGCCACATCGTCCACCACGAGTCGAGCGGGGCCAGGCCTCCGATGAGGGGCAGGTGCATGGCCACGAGGTTGCGCGAGCCGATCAGCCAGAGCAGCATCACGAGAAAGATCACCGCGACCTGGGAACGGAACGTGGTCAGCAGACGCGTCGGTGTACGGCGCCGTTCGAGCTCGCGGCTCTCGGGGATGAGGTCGAACTCCTCGTCCTCGGAGAAGACGGTCTCGAACCCGAGGTCACCAACGGCCAGGCCGTCGTCGACGACGTCCTCCGAGGCCGGCAGGATGCCCCGCGCCCGGTCCAGGCCGTGGCGCACCAGCGTGATGAAGAATCGGCGCACGCGGCTGGCGCCGCCCACCTGCAGGCGGCGAAGTTCCTCGTCGGAGAGGACCTGGATCTCGTGGCGCTGGGCGCGGCGCTGACGAATACGGCGGCGGTTGTTGAACAGCCAGCGCCACGAACCCATGATGGCCCCCGCGCGGTCGGTGTCCCCGCTGACCAGGGAGAGGAACAGCTCGAAGGAGTCCATCGCCGCCAGCATCGAGAGGGTCGCGAACGTGGTGCGCCGGCGCCAGCCCGTCGCCACGACCAGCAGCTGGTGGCGTCGCTGCAGGTCCGCTCGACTGGCCCGGCGCGTCCCGTGGGCGCTCACCGGCCGTTCGCCCGTGGCGATGGTCTGGCGGTGCGCGACCTTGGCCGAAGGGGCGACGACGATTCGCGCGCCGGCGATCTGCGCGCGCCAGCAGAGGTCGAGGTCCTCGCCGAGCACGGGGATCAAGGGGTCGAAGCCGCGCAACGTCGCGAAGAGGTCGGAGCGCACGAGCGTCACTCCGCCGGGAGCGACGAAGACGTCACGCTCGAGGTCCTGCTGGCCGTGATCGATCTCGCCCTCTTCGACCCGCTCTTGGACGACGCCGAAGCGGTCGCAGGTCTGGCCGACGTGCACGAGCACCATCGGGTCGTCGTAGGCGACGACCTTGGGGCTGACGACGCCCGCGTTGGTGCGAAAGGCCGCCTCGACCATCTGCTGGATCGCGTTGCTCTCCAGGCGCACGTCGTCGTGGCAGAACAGGAAGAAGGCCGAGCCCTGGGTCATCAGCGCCGCCTCGTTGCACGCGGCGCCGAAGCCCATGTTCTCGTCGAGCGAGCGTACGAAGGCCAGCGGCGCAATGGCCGCGACTCGGGCCGCGACGTGCTCGGTCTCCCCGTTCGCGACGACGAGCAGGCTTAGTTCCTCATAGTCCTGGGTTACCAGGGAAGCCAAAGTGGCTTCCAGGCCAGGCCCCGGACCAGTGGTAACGACGACGGCAACGACGGCCGGAGCACGAGATTCCATCAGTCCTTCAAGGCTAGTTGGCGCCCGCCGAGCCCTTGGACCGCTGACTGGACAAAATGACGATTCCGACGATGACTCAGCGCTCGCCCGAGCGTGCGCGCAGGTCCTCGATGACGTCCTCGAGTGAGGTCGCCAGCGCGATCTGCGGTTCCCACCCGGTGGCCTCGTGCAGCTTCTGGTAGCTGCCCCGCATCACGGGAACTTCCACCGGTCGTATCAGCGCGACGTCGGGCACGAGCTTGACGTCCGGCGCGATCCGTTCGACCAGGTCGTTGGCGAGATCGAGCAACGCGACGTCGTGACCGGATGCGACGTTGTAGATCTCTCCAGAGCGACCCTGTTCCATGAGAAATCGATAAGCGCGAACGACGTCGCGCACGTCACTGAAGTCACGCCGGGTGCTGAGGTCGCCGACTGAGATCTCGTGCAATCCCCGTTCCCGGGCGTCGAGCAGACGACTGATCAGCCCCGGCAGCACGAAGGCGGTCGATTGGCCGGGACCGACGTGGTTAAAGGGCCGCACGATGACGACGCGCTGACTAGTCTCACTGGCGACGCCTATCGCCACCAACTCCGCCTGCAGCTTGCTCTGCGCGTAGGGGTTGGCCGGGACCGTGGGGTGGGTCTCGCGCAACGGCAGCTCGTCCTCGTTGACGATGCCGTACACCTCGGCCGAGCTGACGACCAGGACCGGCGACGCCGGCACGACCTTGTGCGCCGCCTCGAGCACGTTGCGCGTGCCGAAGACGTTGACGCGCACGAACTCGATGCGGTTGTTCCACGACTCACCGACGTGGGTCATGGCCGCGAGATGGTAGATCGCCTCGGGCTCGTATTCGCGCAGTGCCCGTTCGACCCGACCCTCAACGGTGACGTTGCAGTCACGGTCGACGGCCACCACGTCGTCGCCGCACGAGCGAAGGTGATCGCAGAGATGGCGACCGACGAAACCGTTGGCGCCGGTGACGATCGCGCGCACGTCAGGCCCCTCCGACGGCCATGTCGTAGGCGCGACGATGCTGTTCGATCGAGTGCGACCACGTGAACTGCTCGGCCCGCTCGCGCGAACGCGTCCCGCGTTCGACCCGCTCCGTCTCACTCTGGGCGATGCTCGCCTCGAGCGCCGCCGCGAGCGCCGCGACGTCGCCGGCCTCGACGAGGGTCGCGGTGTCGCCGGCCACGTCGGCCATGACGGTGTGCGCCGAGGTCACGACCGACGCGCCGCAGGCCATCGCCTCGAGTACCGGAAGGCCGAAGCCCTCCCCCCGCGAGGGGTAGGCCACGACCCTCGACTGGCGAAGCAGCGCGGGCACGACCTCGTCGCTGACGTAGCCCAGTCGGCGGATGCGCGAGGCGGCGGGGTGGGCGACGAGAGCGGCCTCGAACTCGCCGAGGCCCCAGCCGACCTGACCGGCCAACCAGAGCTCGATCGCCGGGTCTTGTCGCGACAGTTCACTAAAGGCAGCCAAGAGAACGTCAAGTCCTTTTCGCGGTTCAGCGGTGCCCACAAAGACTACATACGGGACCCCGATCGCCAGATTGTGGGCCCGCATCAGGGACTCGTCGTCCCGGGAGTCGGGACTGAAACGCTCCAGGTCCACCCCGTGCGGGGCGACGACGACGGGGGCGTGGTTGGCGAACTGTTGCTCGATGGCGCGGGCCGTGAAGTCGCTGACCGCGACGAGCACGTCGGCGTGACGCGCGGCGAAGGTGATGGCCCGGCGAAAGAAGAGCGCCTTGGCGTGCTCGTGCCACTCGGGGTTGGTGAAGTAGGTCAGGTCGTGGATCGTCACCACCGTGGGGCCGCTGCGCCGGCGCGGCATGGTGTAGTGCGGACCGTGCCAGACGTCCACGTGGCGGGCCGCGTCGCTGGTGCCCAGTCGCGTCGCCTCGTACACCAGACGAGCGGCCCGGGGCCGCGGGACGATCGCGGCGAGGGTCGCTTGGGGCGAGATCGCGGACCACCGCACGGCGTCGTCGCGGCGACAGACCAGCGTCGTCTCCAGCCCGCTCGCGGGCAGTCGAGCGGCCAGTTCGGCGATGTAGCGGCCGGCGCCGGCCAGTTGCGCCGGCGCGGCCGAGACGTCGAGCGCGACCTTCACTGCCACCCGGCCAGGTGATCGAGCGCGCAGTTGGCCCACGTGAGTTCCGCGACCGAGTGGTGACGGCGCTCGCGCGCGGCCGCGTCGTTCTCCAGGGCGAGGGCCCGCGTCAGCCCGTCGGTGATGGACGCCACGTCGAGCGGGTCGACAAGCACCACCTCGGCGTTGTCGGCGGCGCTCGGGGTCGTGTCGCTCGCCACCACGCGCGAACCGGCCCGCAGCGCCTCCACGGGCGGCAGCCCCCAGCCCTCGGCGCGCGCGACGTAGGCCACGACCGTCGCGTCGCGGTACAGACCCTTGAGGACGTCACGGTCGAGCGTGCCGAGCACCACCGCGTCCTCGCTGTCCACCCCGCCCCAGCCGGCCGGGCCGACGAATACGAGCTCACCCAAGTCCGCCCCGGCCCCGCGGGCCCGGCGATGGGCCTCGATGAGTCGCTCGAGGTTCTTGCGCGGTTCGCGTGTGCCGACGTAGAGGGTGAAGGGACCGTGCACACCGTGCCCTGTAAGCAGCGCGCGGACCCGCTCCTCGCTCGCGGGGGTGACCTGGTCGTCGTCGACGCCCAAGCGCACCGGATGCACTCGCGCGGGGTCGAGGCCTTCGTTGATGAGCTGTTCACGAAGTCCCGGGGAGCTCGTGAAGACGCGCAGGTCGCCGCGCCGTTTGAGCAGTTGCAGCCGGCCTTCGTGGAACCGGGTCCCGCGACGTGACGGCGCTCCGGACTGGTCGCGCCACAGCAGGTCGTGCATCGCCACGGAGTGCACGCAGCCGGTCGCTCCCCCGCCGAAGGGTCCGGCCATCGAGGTGGCGTGCACGATGGTCGAGCGTCCCGGCACGCCCAGCGACCACCAGGGCCAGAGCCGGGTCAGCACGCTGAGCGGCAGGGGGGCAACCACGACGCTCAGGTTCATCGCGCTCGCGTCCTCGGGCACCATTCCGGACGGGGCCAGCCCGAGCAGCTCGACCTCGGGCGCGACCTGGGCCAGCCCGGCGACCAGACCGCGCACGTAGGTGGCGATGCCGCCGGGTTGGCGCCGATAGAGCTGGTCGATGCTGATGGTCAGCGGTCCGGTCACGGGTTCCAGCCTCGCACGACGTCGCGATAGAGGTCCACGTAGGCGCGCGCCGCCGTCGCGGGGGCGAAGTCGATCGCGCGCGAACGGCCGGCGGCGATCAAGATCGCCCGACGCGCCTCGTCGTGCCAGACCTCGCGCAGGGTCTCGACGACCTCGTGGTCGCCGCCCACCAGTTCGGCCGCGCCCTCGAGCAGTTCGCGATTGATCGCGGTCGAGCGCGCGATGGTGGGCACGCCGGCGGCCAGGGCCGCGATGGCGAAGGACGGGAATCGGGCACCGTCGGAGAAGTGCATGACCACGCGGGCCTCGGCCAACGCCGCGCGGGCGTCGGCACGGGGGCGCACGACGACGTTGAGCCCGCTGGCGCGCACCCGCTGGGCCGCGGCCGCGCTGGTGAGGGCGACCACGCGTGCGCCCTGGCTCTCGGCGAACTCGGCGAGGCCCGGGGCGAGGACCAGGAACCAGTCGGTCAATCCCGTCACGTTCACGACGAGGTCGGCGCCGCCGCTCGTCAACGCCACGCTCGGTACCGCCGGCGGCACGACGACGACCTGTTTTCGCTTGATGCCCAGGACCTGTTGGACCTCGTGGCTCGCCGTGGCGCTCGAGGCGACCAGGGTGGCGCCACGGCGCACCGCGCGCTGGAGCTGGTTGATGCGCTGGTGGATCCTCGACTCCTCGCGCAACGGGCGAAGGTCGTCCACCGAGATCACGAGTGGTGTTCGCTTGGTGGGCGGCGTCGCGAGCCCGGCGAGGTGGATGACGTCGACCGGCGCGAGCAGGTCGTCGAGGGAGCGACCCAGGCCGCGCCGCCACAACGGCGACCACAGCCGGCGAAGCGTCGGCGCGCTCTCCTCGCTCGATCGCACCGACGTGTGCGTGCGAAAGCGCACCAGGTCGCATCGGTCGAGCGCCGTGAGGGCGTCCGCCAAGTCGGTCATCGAGTTGCCCAGCGACTCGAGCGATCCGTCCAGGTCCAGACCGACCCGCAGGCGCTCCGGGGCGCTCACGAGTCGAGGATGCGCCGGCGCATCGCGCTCGTCCACGTCGGCCACAGGTCGTGCGCCCACGCTCCGAACGGCTCGGAACTGGTCGCGACCAGGCCGATCTGCTCGTCGGCGTTGAGCAGCATCAGCGAACCGCTCTGGCCGAAGTGCCCGAAGCTGGCCTCGGGCCAGTCGCCCATCCAGTGACGCTTCGAACCTCGAACCTCCGGACCGAGGCCCCACGCGCAGGGCGAGAACCGTCCGAAGCCGGGCACGATGCCGCTGAGGTCCGCCAGATAGGGCTGGATCATGAGGTCGCGGGTGGCGCGACCCACGAGGTTGGGTGCCAACCACGCAACGGCCAGCGTGGCGAGGTCCTGGGTCGAACCGACCACATCGGCGCAGGGCCGACCTTGGAGTTGCGCCGACGTCAGGCCCAGCGCCACGAAGACCCGGTCCTCGAGCCACGTGGCGGGGTCGCGCTCCCCCACGGCGACGCTGACCGCGTGGTCGAAGCCGGCATTCGAGTAGACGCGCTGGGTGGCCCGGGGCACGACGCGGTCGCCGACCTCGAGTCCGAGTCCGCTGGTGTGCGAGAGGAGATTCGCGAGGGTCGCGCCCGCGGGCCCGAACTCCTCGTCGAAGTAGTGCCGGTCCCACTCGACCTCTACGGCGAAGGCCAGCGCCACAGCCATCTTGGAGATCGAGGCCCACGGCCTGACCTGGGTGACGTCGCCCGCCTGATCGACGATGCGCAGTTCCCCCGATTCCAGGCGCAGCAGCATCAGCGACGGAGCGCCGGGCCAGCCATCCACCAACGGGCTCTCACTCACCACTCGATGTTAACCACGGCCCCTAGTCTCTCTTGGGTGATAACGGTTCTCAGCGGCGGCGTGGGTGCGGCCCGGATGATCCTCGCCCTCTGCCTCGAACGCGAGCCGAGCGAGGTCGCGGCCGTGGTGAACGTGGGCGACGACCTCGTGCTGCACGGCCTCACCATCTGCCCCGACCTCGACACCATCACCTACACCCTGGCCGGACTCAACAACGACGAGCTGGGCTGGGGCCTGCGCGGCGAGTCGTGGCGCGTCATGGACGAGCTCGACCGCCTGGGCGGGGCCTCGTGGTTCCGACTGGGCGACCGCGACCTGGCGACCCACCTCTATCGCAGCCAACGCCTCACCGAAGGGGCCACCAAGAGCGACGTGACGGGCGAGCTCTGCCGGCACTGGGGCGTCGACGTGGCGGTGCTGCCCGTCACGAACGACGACGTCGCGACCGAGTTCGACACGGCCCTCGGTCGTCTCAGTTTCCAGGAGTACTTCGTGCGCCATCATCACAACGTCGCGGTCAGCGCGATCACCGTGCGCGGCGCGAGCGAGGCGACCCTCAGCGAGGGAGCCCGCGCGGCGCTCGAGCAGAGCTCGCGGATCGTGATCGCGCCGTCCAATCCCCTCATCTCGATCGACCCGATCCTCCAGGTCCCGGGCGTGCGCCAACTGTTGGAACGGCGCCGCGACGACGTCGTCGCCGTCTCGCCCATCATCGCCGGTGCCGCCCTAAAGGGTCCGGCCGACCGCCTGCTCGGCGAACTGGGCCACGAGGTCTCCTGCGTCGGCGTCGCCGACGTCTACGCCGGCCTGGTCGGCACCTTCGTGATCGACGAGGCCGACCAATCGCGCGCCGACGAGATCCGCGAGCGTGGGATCAGCGTCAAGGTGACGACGACGATCATGTCGGACCCGAGCAACGCCCGACGGCTCGCCCAGGCGGTGCTCTCGTGAAGGAACTACGGATCATCCCGGTGCACGGGGTGGCGATGGTGCACGAGGGCGACGACCTCGTCACGTTCCTGCTCGACGCCCTGGGCGAACAGGATGAGACGCTGGCCGACCACGACCTCGTGGTCGTCACGAGCAAGGTCGTCTCGAAGTCCGAGGGCCGCGTCGTTCCCTACGACGGCACGGAGGAACACAAGGTCGCGCTCGTCGAGGCCGAGTCGGTGCGCGTGCTGCGCCGTCGCGGGGCGCTGCGCATCACCGAGACGGCCCACGGCTTCGTCAACGCCAACGCCGGCGTCGACCTCTCCAACACCGACGCCGGCACGGCCGTCCTGTTGCCCAAGGACCCCGACCGCTCGGCCCGACGTTTCCGAAACGAGGTCGCCCGAAGGTGCGGTGTCGACATCGCGGTCGTGATCACCGACACCTTTGGGCGGGTGTGGCGAAACGGCGTGACCGACGTCGCGCTCGGATCGGCCGGCCTGCGACCGGTGCTCGACCTGCGTGGCACGACCGACGCCAACGGCCGAATGCTCGACGCGACGGAGGTGGCGATCGCCGACGAGATCGCCGGCGCGGCCAACCTGGTGCTCGGCAAGGACCAGGGCACGCCCTTCGCCATTTTCCGCGGGCTGGACGACTCCTACTTCGGCGAGGGATCGGTGAAGCAGCACATCGTGCGATCGCCGAGCGACGATCTCTTTCGCTAGCTACACGCCGCCCAGACGGACGTCGCCCGAGAGCACCGAGACCGGGGCCACGTGCTCCTTGGCCCCGACGACGCAGGTCGCGCCCAGGTGCGAGAAGCTGCCGATGACCGCGCCCGGTCCGATGATCGACGAGCGGACCTCGCAGCCCTCCTCGATGACGGCCCCGGGCAGCAGCACGACCTCCTCGAGCACGACGTTCGCGCCGACGTAGCAGTCCCGGTCGACGACGGCGTTGATCAAGGTGGCCGAGCGGTCGACGGTGCTCGAGCGGTGGCACCACGAGCCGTTGACGATCTTGGCAACGCTGTGGCGCACGTCGCGACCGTTCAGGATCTCGACGTTGGCCTGCAGGTAGGTCTGGGGCAGGCCCGTGTCGAGCCAGTAGGCGTTGTCGGGCATCGCGAAGAGCGCGCCGTCGGCGGCCAGGGCCGGGAAGGTGTCGCGCTCGAGGCTCACGCGGCCCGTCGGGGCGATGCGATCGATCACGCTCGGCTCGAAGATGTAGGTGCCGGCGTTGATGAGGTTGGTCGGCGCCTCGTCACGCGGCGGCTTCTCGACGAAGGCAATGACCCGACCCTCGGGCGTCGTCGGCACCACGCCGAAGCGCGAGGGGTCGTCGACCGGGTGCAGCGCGATCGTCGCCTCGCCGCCCTGGATGCGATGAAAGGCCAGGAACTTCGTCACGTCGAGGTTGGTCAAGACGTCGCCGTTGACGACCAGGAAGGTCTCGTCGAATCCGGCGAAGGTCGCGGCGAAGCGGATGGCGCCCGCGGTGTCGAGCGGCTCCGGTTCGACGGCGTAGTCGACCCGGACCCCGGCGATCACGTTCGACGGGTAGGCCTCGATGAAGCGGTCGGGCAGGTAGCCGAGCGACAGCACCGCGTCGGTCACGCCGTGGCTCGCCAGCTCCTCGAACACGCACTCGATCATGGGCACCCCCACGAGCGGCAGCATCTGCTTGGGGGTCTGGTACGTCAGGGGACGCAGTCGCGTCCCTTCTCCTCCGACGAGGATGATCGACTTCAACCTCAGCCCTTCGTGGTGGTCGTCGTGGGCGCCGTCGTCGTGGTCGTGGTGCCCGACGTCGTCGTCGTGGTCGTCGCGAGCGTCGTCGTGGTCGTGGTCGTGGCCGTCGCGGCGTCCTTGACCATGGTGTCAACGGTCAGGGCCGACGGCGGCGTCGGCTTCACGCCGGCCGGCTCGAAGGCCATCACCACGCGCATGTACTCGCTGAACTTGATCGTCGCCGGATTGGTGGTGACGGTGGGATTCTTCTGACTGAGCTTCGACCAGTAGTCGTAGGTGACCTTGCCGGTCTGGCCGGCGTCCTTGGTCTTGGCCGGGCAGGCCTGACCGTTCTTGTAGGTCGTCGCGGCGTCGACCTCGAACTTCTTGTTCGGCACGGACAGCTCGCTCGAGGTCGCGGTCAGGCTGGGGTACTCGTCGGAGAACTGCGAGAGGGTGGCGTTGTTGCCCGAGTCGGCCGCGCTGGCGGGGCTGAGCTTGATGACGTTGTAGTCCCCGACCTGGAATCCGCCGACCGAACTGGGGTCGGGCGTCAGGGCCGGCAGCGTCTCGCCGCAGGCCTGGATCGACAGCGCGGCGTACCACGTCGTGCCGATCGCCGGTGGCGTCGCGCCGGCCGCCTTGTGGGGGTGCTGGTAGTCGTAACGGGCCAGAACCGCGGAAAGAAGGCCCAGGATGACGATGACCGCGAGCACCCCGTAGTAGTTGCTGGGACGTGATTTCTTATAGGCCTTACCGCCTCCGGTCGCCCCGACCCGGCTTACCCACTTGCCTGATGCACTTTTAGCCACGCGTGCCACGCTACTAAAGAATCGCAGAGGGTCTCACTCGTAGGGGCGGAGGGACTCGAACCCTCACTGGAGGCGGTTTAAGCGCCTTGCCTCTGCCAATTGGGCTACGCCCCCACGCTTGAATGTCGTCACGCCACCGTAACGCATCGCCACGAATTCAGGTGCTCCCGTTTTCTTAAGTGCGCTAACTAGGCTGGATTGATGATTCGCGTGCGTCGTCGGGGCACGACTCGATCAACTCCCCTCTTGTTAATCGCCGCAATCGTGGTATGCGCGGTGCTCGTTCCCTCGATCGCGCAGGGCGGTTCGATCGCCCAGAGCAAGCGCGAGATCGCGCGACTTTCGAAGTCCCTGGCCGCCGAGGAGGCGGCCAGCGAGACCTCGGCCAACGAGTACGACGCCGCCAAGGTCGAACTGGCCAACATCAACGCCGACATCGTGCGCCTGGACGCGAAGGAGGTGCTCAAGCGAGACGCCATCGCGGTGACGTCGAAGAAGCTCGTCAAGGCCATCGTGCGCGCCTACGTTTTTGGAGCCTCGGACGCGCAGATCATGGCCCTGTTCAACCAGGACGTCACCAAGAGCGACGCGCGCGGCGTCTACGAGGACGAGGTCATCGGCAACCTCACCAAGATCAAGGACGAGTACGAGGCGGCCAAGCACTCCCTCGACAAGACCCTCAGCCAGGTCCACTTCCAGCAGTCCAAGGCCCAGCAGCAGACCCAGCAGATCCAGGGACTGCTCGACCAGAACATCGCCAACGAGAACCAGACCCAGGCGACGTTGACGGCCGTCACCAAGACCCTGCGAGCCCAGATCATCGCCTACGAGATCAGCGCCGGCGCGGCCGCGGCGCGCGATCGCAACATCGCCGGCGAGGAGCAGGCCGTCGCGGCCGCCTCGGCCGTCGGCGGCACGCCGGCCGCCAACGCGGTGCTGGCGGCGATCGCCAAGGCCGCGCCGCCGATCATCACCGAGATCGCCGGCACCGCCCAGGGCTACCTGGCGGTGCACTGGGCCGAGTCCCAGATCGGCGTGCCCTACGTCTGGGGCGGTGAGACGCCGGGCGTCGGATTCGACTGCTCGGGGCTCGTCCAGTGGGCCTGGGGCAAGGCCGGCATCGCCATCCCGCGCACCACCGAGACGGAGTACCCGGCCCTCGAGCACGTGCTGCTCTCCAAGCTCCAGCCCGGCGACCTGCTCTTCTACTTCAACCTCGACGGCGACCACGAGATCGACCACGTGGTGATGTACGTGGGCAGCGGTCCGTGGGGCACGAGCACCGTCATCGCCGCCGCGCACACCGGCACCGACGTCGGCTACGAACCGCTCTTCACCTTCGGCCTGGTCGGGGCGGCACGGCCTTAAGAATACGATGGATTGATCGCCACCTCGATCGTCATCCCCGCCTATAACGAAGCGTCACGCCTCCACGACGGTTTCGCGCGGCTCAGTCCCGTGCTCGATCAACTGGGCCGCGACGAGACCGAGGTCATCATCGTCGACGACGGTTCGAGCGACGCGACCATGGACGTGGCGCGCGAACTGTACGGCACCTTGGCGTCGGCCCTCTTCCTGCGTCAGCCCGAGAACCGTGGCAAGGGGGCGGCCGTGCGTCTGGGCGTCTCGGTCGCGAGCGCGCAGTACGTCATCGCGGCCGACGCCGACATGTCGATCAACCCCAAGCACTTCCCCGACCTGGTCGCCGCCCTCGCCGACGCCGACATGGTGCCGGGCTCGCGCGTCGACGAGGGCCACATCCAGTACGAATCGAAGGTTCGCACCATCGCCGGCAAAGGCTTCAGTCGGCTCGCGCGCCACTACAGCGGCACGACGCTGCGCGACACCCAGTGCGGCTGCAAGGGGTACCGCCGGGGGCCGGCCCGGATGCTGGCGCTGCTCGGCATGGTCGACGGCTTCGCCTTCGACGTCGAGCTGCTCTTCCTCGCCACCCAACTCGGGCTGCGCGTGACGCCGATCAACGTGACGTGGGACGACGTGCCCGGATCGTCGGTCAACCTGAACCGTCACGTGCTCGGCATGCTGGGCGACCTGCGCTCGATCAAGCACACCCGCTACGTGAACCCCGTCGTAGAACTGGCCCCCGACGTCGACGTCACGGCGATCGACACCCTGGCCCGTCAGACCCGAATGCGCGGACTGGTCGTGGCCCGCGGCGCCGAGAACGCGTTGCTCGTGCTGCCGCGCGACGGAGCGGTCGCCGGACACACCATCGCGCAGAGCCTCGCGGGAACGTTGCGCACCGCGACGTTAAGCGAACTGGCGAAGCGGACCTACGACGCCGTCTAGTTCTCGCGCGGCAGGATCCAGTTGGCCACGAGCTCGGGGGCGCGGTCGCCCCACTCCTCGGCGGTGATCGCGTAGCGGGCGTGGTCCTCCCACGCGCCGTCGATCTCGAGGTAGCGCTCGGCGACCCCCTCCGATCGAAGTCCCAATTTCTCCACCACGCGTCGCGAGGCGTGGTTGCGCGGGATGATGTTGACCTCGACGCGGTGCAGCCGCAATGTCTCGAAGGAGTACTGCAGGATCGTCACCACGGCCTCGGGCATCAGACCCTGGCCGGCGACGGCCTCGTCGATCCAGTAGCCGATGAAGGCCGACTGCAGGGGACCGCGCTGGATGGACGACAGCGTGATCTCGCCGACGAAGCGTCCGCCGAAGAAGATGCCAAAGCCGAAGGCGGTACCCATCTGGCGCTCGCGCTCGCGCACCGCGCAGCGGCTGACGAAGCTGCGCTGGTCCTCGGCCAGCGGCGAGGCGTGGGCCGAACGCGGCTCCCACTTGACCAGCCAGTCGTGACAGCGGACCCGGACCTCGCGCCAGCCCTCGAAGTCCTGCTCGTTCAGGGTGCGCAGGATCACGCGCCGCCCGTGCAGCGTGATCGGCGAATGAATAGAACTTCTGGTGGTCACCACGTACGAGCCCTCCCCCTCATATCGTGACAGGTGCGCGCCACCTACGCACTTTCAGCGCCGCAGCATCATGACGATGCCGTCGAGGATGTCGTTCTCACTGGCCAGCAGCTCGTCGACTCCGAGGCGGTCCATGACCGCGTCGAGCACGTAGAGACCGGCGACCAGCACGTCCTCGCGGCCGGCGACCATGCCAGGATGGGCCAGTCGGACCCCGGGACTCTCGCCCGCGAGCCGTTCGCGCCAGTGGCGCACGGTGCCCTGACTGAGCCGTCGATGGTGCACGGCCTCGCGGTCGTATTGGGCGAGACCGGCGTCGAGCTGGGCCAGCGTCGACACGGTGCCGGCGAGGCCGACCAGGCGCGCATCGCCCACGACCTGGGTGAAGGCCGGAACCGACGCGAAGGCGCGGTCAAGTTCGGCCTCGATCATCGCCCGGGCCCTGGCGTCACCCTCAGGGGTGACGACGTCGCGACCGAGGGCCCGCTCGCTCACCCGTACGCAGCCCAGTTGCATCGAGTAACTGCGCAACTCGCCGTCGTGCTTCATGGCGAGCTCGGTCGATCCGCCGCCGACGTCGACGATGACCGTTACGCGTCCGTCAGCGTCGAGGTCGGCCGTCGCACCGTCGTAGGAGAGGGTCGCCTCCTCCAGGCCGGTGAGGATCCGCGCTTCGACGCCGCTGATGTCCCGGGCCCGCTCGAGGAACTCCTCGCCGTTTCTCGCATCGCGCACGGCCGACGTGGCGACCAGCAGGCCGCGCGTCACGCCGGCCTCGTCCATCAACGCGCGGTACTGCTCGAGCACCGCGAAGCTGCGCGCCATCGCCGCGTCGACCAAGCGGCCCGAGGCGTCGACGCCCTGGCTCAGTCGGGTGATGCGCATCTCGCGCCGCCGGGCCACGCCGTCGTCGTCGATCAGCAGGCGCGTCGAATTGCTCCCGCAGTCCAGGGCCGCGACGACCTCAGTCACGGCCGCGTTCGACGCTCAGCGCCGGCAGGGTCACCTGCGCGGCGACCAGCGCCCCGACGGGATCGTCCGCGCCCACGAGGAAGTTGGCGAGGTGCGCGTGCAGGCACTTGACGCCGACCCTCGTGCCGCCGACGCCGCCACTCGGGGCCACCAAATCGTGGCGCACGATCGCGGCGGTGCGGCGTTGCGCGTACTGTTCGTGCGCGAGGGCCAGTCGCTCGCTCGGGACCATCGTTTCGAAGCGGTGCACGCCGCCCTAGCTCTCGAGGCGACTGACGTCGTCGCGCAACTCCTTGTCGATGAGCCAGAAGAGCGTCGGCATCGGGGTGCCGTCACGCAGGTGGGGCTCGTTCTCGATCACCACGGGGCGCCCATCCAGTCGGCGTACGACCACGCAGCACCGCCCGAGCGGTTCGCGCCCCAGCAGTTGCTCTATCTGGGTGAGATCGCCGTTCGACGCGTCACGAAACGTCAACGCCAGAACTCGAGGGTGCGCACGAAGCGCGCCAGGAATCCATTCGTCGAGTGGCGCGCGGCCTTGGCGCTCGCGGCGGCGTTGGCCGCCAGCGAGGAGACCGACGAGGGCGCCACCAGCGGCTGTAGTCCGGGGTCCCCGGCACTCGAGGAGACGTGGCCCGAACCGTCACCGGGCAGGACCTGAATGAGGCTCTGGCCGGGCGAGACCAGTTGGTACTGCTCGCGCGCGAGCAAGGTGGCGGCCTCTTTGGAGGAGACGGACTTGGCCTGGGTCTCGAGGCTCAGTTCCTGCTTCTTGATCGCGGAGATCTGCGCCGCGGTCTGGTCGATGACGCTCTGCTGGTGCCACAGGGCGCTCAGCGGGAACCAGCCAACCAGCATCACCAGGGCCGTCACGAGGGCGAGGGGCACCATCCAGTGGTTGCGCTCACGCGTTGCGTAGTTATGTGTAGCTGTCACTGACCGCCCCCGACAAAGACGTTGGGCCTAGAAATCGTGCCTGATCCCCGAGTTGTTCCTCAAGTCTCAGCAACTGATTGTACTTCGCCACGCGCTCCGAACGTGCCGGGGCGCCGCTCTTTATCTGACCGGCGTTCGTCGCCACCGCCAGATCGGCGATCGTGACGTCCTCGGTTTCGCCCGAACGGTGCGAAATCACCGTCGTGTAGCTGTTCGAATGGGCCAGGGCCATGGTGTCCAACGTCTCGGTGAGCGTGCCGATCTGGTTCAGCTTTATCAGGATCGAGTTCGCCACGTGCTCGTCGATGCCCTTCTGCAACAGCGCGCTGTTGGTGACGAAGTTGTCATCGCCGACGAGTTGGATCTTCGTGCCCAAGCGGGCCGTCAATGTCGCCCAGCCCTCCCAGTCCTCTTCGGCCATGCCGTCCTCGAGCGAGACGATCGGGTAGCGCGCTACCAGGTCCTCCCAGTAGTCGACCATCTCGGTGCTCGTTAGCACGCGGCCCTCGCCATCCAAGTGGTAGGAACCGTCGCGGAAGAACTCACTGGACGCGGGGTCGAGGGCGAGCGCGACGTCGCGACCCGGCCTGCGCCCCGTCGACTCGATCGCCTCGACGAGGATCTTCAACCCCGCCTCGTTGTTCTCGAGGTCCGGCGCGAAGCCGCCCTCGTCGCCCACGGCCGTCGCGAGCGAGCGCTTGTCGAGCACCTTCTTAAGCGCGTGGTAGGTCTCCGAACCCCACTGCAGCGCCTCGGAGAAGGTCGCCGCACCGATGGGCATCACCATGAACTCCTGGAAGTCGATGGAGTTCTTCGCGTGCACGCCGCCGTTGACGACGTTGAACATCGGCACCGGCAGGACGTGCGCGTTCACGCCGCCGATGTACTGGTACAGCGCCAACCCGCTCTCCAGCGCCGACGCCTTGGCGCAGGCCAGCGACACCGCCAGCAAGGCGTTGGCCCCGAGGCGCGACTTGTTGGGCGTCCCGTCCAGGTCGATCATCAAGAAGTCGACGGAGCGCTGGTCGCCGGCGTCGTAGCCCTCGAGGGCGTCGTTGATCTCGCCGTTGACGTGGCCCACGGCCGTCGCAACGCCCTTGCCGCCCCACGCGGTGCCGCCGTCGCGCAGTTCGACGGCCTCGTGCGTGCCCGTCGACGCACCCGACGGCGAGACGGCCCGGCCCACGGCCCCCGAGGCCAGCAGGACCTCGGCCTCGACGGTGGGGTTGCCCCGCGAATCCAGGACCTGGCGGCCCACGATGACTTGAATCTCGCTCATTTTCTCTCCTGTTGGTCGCCCTCAAGGCTACTGGGCAGTGACGGGCCCATCTTCGTTCGCCTCGATCGCACGCAGTTCGTCGCGCAACATCGTCGCGCGTTCGCGCAGCACCCCTTCGAGGTCGACGCCCGACCACTGCGCGCACACCAGCAGCGACGTCAACACGTCGCCCCACTGCTGCGCCACCTGGGTGCTCGAGGTCGAATCGCTCGCCGCCGCGGCGCCGGTCTCGAGCTGCGCGAGGGCCAGCATCGCGCGCTGGCGCGCCCCGTCGGCGTCGAGGGACGTGTCACGAACGTGGGACGCCTTGCGTAGCAACTTGGCGTAGAGGCTCAGGGCCGGCAGTTGCCACGCGATGCCGTCGGTCACGCTGGCGCGCCCCTTCTCGGCCTGCTTGAGGACCTCCCAGCGCGAGGCCACCTCGTCCGAGCCGCTCACCACCACGTCGCCGAAGACGTGGGGGTGGCGGCCGATCAACTTCACCCGCACGCCGTCGGCGATGGTCGCCAGGTTGAAGCGGCCCTCCTCGTCGCCCAGCTCGGCGTGGAACATGATCTGGAACAACAGGTCCCCGAGCTCCTCTTGGACGTGGGCGCTCGCCGAGTCGGTGTCGGCGCCGCTCGCCTGGGCCCGCACAAGGCTCTCCAGCGCGTCGAGGGCCTCGTAGGCCTCCTCGAGCAGGTGGCGGGTCAGCGAGCCGTGGTCCTGCTCCTGGTCCCAGGGACACTGCGCCCGCAGCCGTCTCGTGAGCTCGACGAGGTCGTCGATCGCCACGCCGCCGTCGCGCAGTTCGTCGATCCACAACGACGTCAGGTGGTCGGCCGACGCGAAGCCGGCCAACTCGCGCGCGCTGAACGTCGTGATGACCTCGTCGGCCAGTGCGACGTGGTGCAGCACCGTGACGACCGTCTCGGCGGGCAGGCGGCTCGCGAAACTGGCCAGGACCTCGGGCGCGTAGGCCTGCAACACCAGCAGCGGGCCGGGCCCGCGCACCATCTCACTCGACGCCAGCGCGTCGATCGTGCGCAGTCCGGCGGCCATGGGGTCGCGACCGAGGGCGGCGCACACGACGTCGATCACCGAGACGGCCGCCTCGGTCACGACCGTGACGTCCTCGCGCTCGCGCAGCAGCTCGACCGTGCGCTCGGCGACGTTGGGCGATCCGGGCACCGCGTAGAGGACCTCGCCGTTCGGCGACGAACGGGCCAGGTCGGCCAGGTCGTCGGCGATCTCGGCGTAGAGCTCGTCGAAGGAGGCCGCGCGCTCGTACCAGTCGTCGTAGCTGGGGACCTGCGAAAGGGCCTGCGCCGCGGGGTGGACCCGGGTGCGTAGGCGCGCGACGCTGGCCTGGGCGATCAGCTCCAGGGTTCGCGTCGTGACCAGTTCGACCCCGGCGGGCCCGAGACCGACGACGCGGACGAGCGGCCGGCTAGTTGTAGGCGCTGGCACTGGCGGTGAGCGACTTGGCCCGATTCACGTCGTCCTTGGCCGGCAGGGATGGCGCGAAGACCGTCGGTCCGCTCGTGTTGAGCCCCCACTGGCCAAAGGCCGGGTCGACCGCGACGGCCGAGTGGTAGAGGATCGTCTCCTCCTCGGAGTTGGCCGTGCTGGCGTTGGCGTCCTGCATGTCGCTCACGACGACGTTCTTCGCCGTGGCGTAGGGCGTCACGGTGCGCTTCGTCGGCGCCACGTAGAGGTCGTAGCTGGTGTTGTTGTAGGTGATGGCCTGGGGCGTCGTCGGGAACGTGTTAAGCGCGGTCGCGCCCACGTCGGCGCGCACGCTGGCGTAGGAGGTCGACGTCGGCGAGTAGCAGCCGTAGGCCCCGCCCGACGCGGCCGACGGATCGGCCGAGAACTTTAGCGCCAGCTCCGCGACGGTGTCCCCCTTCGCCTGGGCCTGGGCGAAGGCGGCCGTGCGGCTCGGCAGCACCAGCGCGATCGAGACGCAGATGGTGTCGTAATTGGCGACGTGGCTCTCGTAGTAGGCCCGCTCCGTCGCCGCGGTCAGCGGCAGCGTCTGGTCGAGCTTGCTCACGAGGTACAGCGACGAGGCCTGGGCCAGGACCTCGGCCTTACGCATCTCGGGGGGCATGGCGGCGAGGGCTTGGGCCGCGGTGCCCGGGCAGTGGTAGGACTTGGCCGTCGCCGACTGGGTCAACTCGCTCTCGAGCGAGGCCTGGGCCGCGGCGAGCGTCGCCGCGTCGGGGTGGTAGTGCAGGTACTTCCTCGCGTACTGGGTGAGAGATATCGCCTCGATGCGCAGGTCGGCCCACGACGCGGCGCCCGCGGCGGCGATCGTGTTGGAGCCCCCGCCCTTCTCGAAGTCGGTCGGGTTGAGCGCGGTGAGGTAGCACTGCAGCGAGGGCGTCGTCGCGATGGCGTTCAGTTCGGCGCGGAAGGCGTTGCCCGACACGCTCGTGCCGTTGACGGCGAGTCCCGAGGAGAGTCCCGAGAGGCCGAAGACCAGGGCGCCGACCAGGGCGACGACGATCAGGGCAACGAGGCGGCGCACCCCGTCAATGCTACCGAGTCGGCCCTAGCGCCCCGCCGGCACCGCGACCAGTTCACCGAGCAGTTCCAGCAACGCCCGGGGCGAGACCCGGTCCGCGTCGAGTTCGACGCGCAGCTCCTTGGTCGCCTCGACGTAGGCCCGCGAGCCGTGCAGGCGCCGCAGCCGGGTCTGCTGGCTCAGCGCCAGCTCCAGCGGCCCCATCTTCACCACCGGCTTGGAACGCACGCCGACCTTGGCGGGCATCACCACGACCGAACTGATGCCCCGCGCCAGGCAGGTGAGGCGCAGTTGGGCCAGTTCGAGTAGGCCGATCGCCGCGGGGGGCAGGGCGCCGTAGCGGTCCTGCCACTCCGCGCGCAGGTCCTCGAGCTCCTCGGTCGTCGTGACCCCCGCCAGGCGGCGGTAGGCCTCGAGACGGGCGTCGTCGGCCTCGACGTAACCCTTGGGCAGGTGGGCCTCGCCCGGCACGTCGAGGTTCACCGTGAGGACCTCGGGCACCGTGAAGCCCTTGGCGTCGGCCACGGCCTCGGCGACCAGCTGGACGTAGAGGTCGTAGCCGACCGCGGCGACCGGGCCGGACTGGTCGTGGCCGAGCAGGTTGCCGGCCCCGCGGATCTCGAGGTCGCGCATCGCGATCTTGAAGCCGCTGCCCAGGGCGGTGTTGTCCCCGATGGTGCGCAGGCGCTCGTAGGCCGTCTCGGAGAGGACCTTGTCACGGGGGTGAAAGAGGTAGGCGTAGGCGCGCTGGCTGGAGCGGCCGACCCGTCCGCGCAATTGGTGCATCTGTCCGAGTCCGAGGCGTTCGGCCCGGTCGACGATGAGCGTGTTGACCGAGGGCAGGTCGATGCCCGACTCGACGATGGTCGTGCAGACGAGCACGTCGAAGCGCCGCTCCCAGAAGTCGACCATGACGCGCTCGAGCGTGCCCTCGTCCATCTGACCGTGCGCGACGGCGATGCGCGCGTCGGGCACCAGCTGGGCGAGTCGCCGCGCGACCTGGTCGATGTCGGCGACGCGATTGTGCACGAAGAAGACCTGGCCCTCACGCAGGAGTTCTCGCCGGACTGCTTCGACGACGGCCGGCTCGCTGTACTCGCCGACGTGGGTGAGGATCGGACGGCGGTCGGCCGGCGGCGTCGTGATCATCGAGAGGTCGCGGATCCCGGCGAAGGCCATCTCCAGGGTGCGCGGGATGGGACTGGCGCTGAGGGTCAGGACGTCCACCCCGATCGAGCGGGTCTTGATGGCCTCCTTGTGGGTCACCCCGAAGCGCTGCTCCTCGTCCACGACCAGCAGGCCGAGGTCCTTGAACATCACGTTGTACGACAGCAACCGGTGGGTCCCGATGACGACGTCGACCGAGCCGTCGGCCAGGCCGGCCAACGTCTCGCTGGCCTCCTGGTCGTCGACGAAGCGGCTGAGCATCGCGACCTTGACCGGGAAGCCGGCGAAACGGTCGGTGATGGTGGCGAAGTGCTGGCTGGCGAGCAGGGTGGTGGGCACCAGCACGGCCGCCTGCTTGTTGTCCTGGACGGCCTTGAAGATGGCCCGCACCGCGACCTCGGTCTTGCCGAAGCCGACGTCGGCGCACACGAGGCGGTCCATCGGCCGCGCCAGCTCCATGTCGGCCTTGACGTCCGCCACGGCCTGGGCCTGGTCGGCCGTGAGGGTGTAGGGGAAGAGCTCCTCCATCTCGCGCTGCCAGGCGGTGTCGGGGCTGAAGGCGTGGCCCACCGCGACCGTGCGCAGCCGGTAGAGGTCGACCAGCTCCTGGGCGACGAGGAAGGCCGCGGCGCGGGCCTTGGCCCTCGTCTTTTGCCACTCGGCGCCGCCCATGCGCGACAGGGCCGGCGAGTCGCCGCCCGAGTACGGGGTCAGGGCGTCGATCTGCTCGGTCGGCCAGTAGCTCTTGCCGTCCTTGAACTGCAGGATCAGGTAGTCGCGCGTCGTGCCGTTGATGGCCCGGGTCGTCGTGCCCGAGAACCTCGCCACGCCGTGTTGGCGGTGCACGACGTAGTTGCCCACCGCAAGGTCGTCGAAGAAGCCGTCGACGTTGCGCGTACGCGTCCTCGCGACGCGGTGCACGCTGCGCCGCCCCGTCAGGTCGCTCTCGCTCCAGACCACGACCTCGGGGTCGTCCAGCGTGAAGCCCGACGCCAACGTGCTCTCCAGCACGCTCAGGCGCACGTCGAGCACCTTGTCGGGGTCGGTCGTCACGTCCAGGCCCTCGGCGCGCAGTTGATCGGCCATGCGCGTCACGGCGGCGCCGTTCGAGGTCAGCACGACGCCGCGGCGCCCGCTCGACCACGTGCGCACATGCGCGGCGATGCGCGCGGCGTCGCCCTGCACGACGGGTGGCGAGGCGAGGCCCGTGGTGCTGGCCAGCGCGCCGAGGGTCGCGTCGAGCGAGACGTCGACCCGGCCCTCGAGCACCTGCGCCCACGTCGAGTGCAGCAGCGGCACCGCCGCCGTCGCCTGCCAGGTGGCGGCCACGGCGTCGGTCAGTTCGCGCTCCTCGTCGAGCAGCTCGTCAAGTCGCTGACGCACCCGCTCGGGCTCCACCACGACGACCGTCGCCCCCTCGAGCTCATCGAGCAGCGTGCGCGCTTCCTCGATGAAGAGGGCCATCCAGCCCTCCATGCCGTCGAAGAGCTGGCCGGTGGCGATGCGGTCGAACATCGCGCGGCCCCACGGGGCGCTGGTCGTGAGCCGCTCGGCCCGTCTCCGGGCCCCGTCGTCGGGTATCCACTCGCGGGCCGCGGCGATCGTCGCGTGCTCGAGGTCGTGCAGCGAACGCTGGTTGGCGATGTCGAAACTGGTGAGCCGTTCGACCTCGTCGCCGAAGAAGTCGAGGCGGATGGGGTCGTTGCCCTGCGCCGGCCACACGTCGACGATGCCGCCGCGCACCGCGAACTCGGCGCGGTGCTCGACCAGGCTCTCGCGTCGATACCCGAGGGCGCCGAGCTGGCCGATGAGGACGTCACGTTCGAGCGCTGCGCCGCGCGCCACCTCGAGCGGGGGGCTCGCCCCCTCGGGCGCGAGGCGCTGGGCGATCGAGCGGGCCGACGCGACGACGACCCGCGGGCGGGACCCGTGTCTGAGGCGCCAGCGCAGCAGCGCGCGAGTGGCCATCACCGCGGCGTCGGGGCTGACCCGTTCGAGGGGATGGGTGTCCCACCCCGGCCACAGGACGACGTCGCGGTCGTCGTCCAGCAACGCCGCCAAGGCGTCGCGCAGTTGCTCGGCCTCGCTGGTGGTGGCGGTGACGCAGAGCACGAACGGCACCTCGAGGGCGATCGAGGCCACGGCGAGCGGCGTGGCGAAACTGCTCGGCGCAAACGACCCGGCCGCGTTGGCCGCGCGCAGCGTGGGGGCGACGAGTTCGAGTACGCGCCTGAGTCCCGAGGGCTCAGTCACGGGTGCCGTTGACCCGCTGGCGGGCCTCGTCGAAACCGAGGTCGATCAGGAGCTCGATGGCGTCGGCGGCCGCGGCTACGTCGTCGGCCATGGCGCGCAGGCGCGCGCCGGTGGGGCGGGCCAGCACGTAGTCGGCCCCCTGCTCCTTGCGCATCGGTTTGCCGATGCCGATGCGCAGGCGCGCGAACTCGTTGGTGCCGAGGGTCTGGGCGATCGAGCGCAGGCCGTTGTGGCCGGCCAGTCCCCCGCCCAGCTTCAGCTGGAGCCGGCCCGGCTCGAGGTCGAGCTCGTCGTGCACGACGACGAGGCCTCTTAGGTCGCCGAGCGACGTTCGCCGCAGCAACGTCGGCATCGCCGCGCCGGACTCGTTCATGAACGTCGTCGGCACGGCGAGGGTGACGGGACCGAGCGCGCCGGTGATGGTGACGCTGGCCGCGCGCTGGCGCTTCTCCAGCGAGAGCTTCTCGCCGCGGCGCTGCACGACGAGACGCACGGCGTCGCCGCCGACGTTGTGACGCGACCCCGCGTACTCGTCGCCGGGATTGGCCAGCCCCACGATGACGAGCACGCTCGGGCTGCCCCGGCGGGCCTCGTCCCTAGAGCGCCGAAGCGCCACGACGAACTATTCCGCGGCGGCGGCGGGAGCCTCGGCAGCTTCCGCCGGCTTGGCGGTGAGCGCCACGCGACCGGCTCGGGTCGTCACGACCGGCGTGGCCGGGTCGCCCACGGCCTCGACGCCCGGGGCGAGGACGACGTGCTCGATGTGGATCGAGTCGCCGACTTCGAGGTTCGAGATGTCGACGTCGACGTGGGTCGGGATCTGGTCGGGACGGGCGCGCACCTCGAGGCTGAACATCTGCTGGTCGACCTCCCAGTCGGCGTGGCGGATCGCCACGGCGTCGCCCACCAGGTGCAGCGGCACCTCGGTGACAACCGGGCGGTTGGGGTCCACGACCTGGAAGTCGACGTGCGAGACGGTCCCGCGCACCGGGTGGCGCTGGATCTCGCGGGCCATGACGAGGAAGGTCTGGCCGTCGGCGTCGAGGCTGATCAGCGAGTTGAGGCCCTGCTCGCCGGCGACGGCGGCGCGAAAGGACTTGGCGTCGACCGTGATGGCGAGGGTCTCGGTCCCCTCGCCGTAGACGACGGCCGGGATCGAGCCGGCGTGGCGCAGGCGACGCGCGTTACGCGACCCGCGCTCGGTGCTGAGTGACGCGTTCAGCGTGACCTGTGACATGAAAGCTCCTCAATACGAACGGCTGGTTCGTCCCGACAGCGGGCCGCACACAGGAAGTCAAGTCTAGCGGGCCGCGGACGCGGCGCCGTGGGGCCCTAGAGCAGGTTCTCGCCGCCGAAGATGTCCGACACCGAGGCGTCTTCGAAGATCGCGGCGATGGCGTTGGCGACGATGTTCGCAATGGAGAGGATCTCGAGCTTCTCGAAGCGCCGCTCCGGCGGCAGCGGCAGGGTGTCGGTGACGATGACGCGGCTGACCGGGGCGTTGAAGAGCCGGTCGACCGCCGGGGGCGAGAAGATCGCGTGCGTCGCCATCACCCAGATCTCGTCGGCGCCGTGGGCCTTCAGCAGGTCGCAGGCCGCGACGATCGTGCCGGCCGTGTCGATCATGTCGTCGATCAGCACGCAGTGACGCCCGTCGACGTCACCGACGATGTGGCGGGCTTCGGCGATGTTCTTCACGCCGCGCGGGCGGGTCTTGTGCACCAGCGCGAGGTCGCACCCCAGGTGCTGGGCGTAGCGCTCGGCGACCTTCACCCGGCCGGCGTCGGGGGCGACGACGACGAGCTCGTGAGGGTTGGCGTTGGCCTTGAGGTAGTCCTCGAGCACCGGCGCGGCGACCAGGTGGTCGACCGGGATGTCGAAGAAGCCCTGGATCTGGCCCGAGTGGAAGTCGACCGACAGCACACGCGTCGCGCCCGCCACCTGGAGCATGTCGGCCATGAGCTTGGCGGTGATCGGTTCGCGCCCGGCCGACTTGCGGTCCTGGCGGGCGTAGCCGTAGTTCGGGATGACCGCGGTGATGCTCTTCGCGCTCGCGCGCTTGGCGGCGTCGATCATGATCAACTGCTCGACGACGGCGTCGTTGACCGGCGAGGAGTGGGTCTGGATGATGAAGACGTGCGCGCCGCGGATCGACTCGTCGAAGCGGCAGTGGATCTCGCCGTTGGCGAACTCGCGCAGGTTGGCCTCGGTGAGCTTCACGCCCAGCTTGTCGGCGATGTCCTCGGCGAGGGTCGGGTGGCACCGTCCCGAGACGATGACCAGCCTCCGCTTCGCAAGTGTCTCCACCGCCTCAGCGTACCGGGTTTGGGCCGGCCGCTACCTGGTGCGGTGTTCGAAGGGCGCTACGACCTCGGAGTTCGTTACTTCGCCGCCCGGCGCGAGCGTCACGAACGAGTGCACGTGGGCCTCGGCCCCGATGATCGCGTTGGTCGCGTCGACCATCGCCACGCGAGCGTTCTCGCCCACGTGCACGTCCTTTAAGTTCGCGTGCGGGCCGATCCGCGCGCCGCGCTCGATGACGCAGCGCCCGCGCAGCACGCAGCCCGGCAACAGCGTCACCTCCGGGGCCAGTTCGACGTCGGCGTCGACGTAGGTGTGCTGCGGGTCCCACATCGTCACGCCGCGCTTCATCCAGCGCTCGTTGATGCGCGTGCGCAGCACCGCTTCGGCGCTGGCCAGCTGGCGGCGGTCGTTGACGCCCTGGGCCTCGGTGGGGTCCTCGAGCAGCATGGCCTGGGTGACGTGACCGGCGTCGTGCAGCACCCCCACCAGGTCGGTCAGGTAGTACTGGTTCTGCGCGTTCTGACGATCGACCCGGCGCAGCGCCGGCCCCAGCAGGGACTTGCGCACCACCATGATCGAGGTGTTGATCTCGCCGACCAGGCGCTCGGCGCCGTTGGCGTCGCGCTCTTCGACGATGCGCGCGACCGAGCCGTCCTTGGCCCGCAGGATCCTCCCGTAGCCCGAGGGGTCGGCCACCTCGGCCGTCAGCACCGTCAGGGCGGCCGAGCTGGCGCGGTGGAGCGCGAGCAGCGCGCCGACCGTGCTGGCGCGCAGCAGCGGCGTGTCCCCGGGCAGGATCAGGACGTCGCCGTCGCCGGCCCCGCCCTCGTCCTCGATCGTGGGCAGGGCCACCGAGACGGCGTGGCCGGTGCCGAGCTGCTCGAACTGCTCGACGAAGGTGAGGTGCACGTCGGCGCGGGCCCGCTCGGTGAGCGACTTCTCGACCCACGTGGCGCCGTGGCCCACGACGACGACGGTGGCGCGCACCTCCTCGTGCGAGGCCGCGTCCAAGACGTAGAGCACCATGGGCCGTCCGCAGAGGTGGTGCAGGGGCTTGGGACGGGACGAGCGCATCCGGGTTCCCTCGCCCGCGGCGAGGACCACCACGAACGTTGGCCTGCTCATACCCTCATCTCTAGCAGTCATCGCCGGCGAATCCAACTCCGGTCCCGACGCCATTGGTAGCTAGCCCGCGACGTGCAGCGCGTCGAGCAGGTGGCTGATCCGGGCCGTCGCCACCCCGACGCAGCGGTCGGCGGCGCCGTAGGTGAGGTAGAGCTCGTCGCCGTCGGCGTGGGCCCCCTGGACGAACACGACGTTGTTCACGTCGCCGCGCAGTTCCCAGTCGAGCTCGGGCACGAGCAGCGGCTGGGGCAGCCGGCTGCGCAGACGGCCGCTCAACCGGTCGAGCAGCGCCAGGTTGACGGTGTAGGCACCGTCGGCGCGGCGCTCGTGGAAGAAGAGCAGGAAGCCGGCCTCGGTCGCGATCGGCGGCGCGCCGGCGCCGATGCCCAGCGCGCCGCGCGAGGGACGGATCAGCGTGTGGGCGTTGAGGTCCTTCAAGTAGTCGTCCCAGTACTCGTTCCCGGCGTACCACAGGTGGTCGAGGTCGTCGAAGACGGCCAGCTGCATGTCGGGCTGGATGCGGTGGATGAGCGCCACGCGGCCGTCGGCCAGGGTGAAGACGATGGCGTCCTTGTTGGCAATGTCGGCCGGTCCGAGCAGCTGTCCGGTCGCCTCGGCCAGGGAGAACTGCTCGCCGTCCCAGTCGAGGCGGTGCGCGCCGATGCGCCACGGCCGCCCGCTCTCGTAGGGCGGCAGGTTGGTGTAGGTCATGACGATGTGCTCGTCCGTCCCGCTCTGCACGCGCTGCACGCGGGGGTCCTCGAAGCAGTGCACGCCGTCGCTGCCGGCGTGACAGAGGACGTACGCGAAGTCGTAGCGGCGCCCGTCGACGGAGGTGAAGACGAGCACGTCGGAGATGTAGTCGAGGAAGCGCGGCCCCGGGCCGGTGTTGCGGCGATAGCCGCTGCGCACGCCGCGCGCGAAGAGGTGGTAGCGACCTTCGTGGTGCAGCAAGCCCGCGTTGAACACGGCGCCGTAGCCCGACACCGATCCGGCCCCGACGATCGGATGGGGATGCATCCTACGAGCGTGGGCCTCGTTCTCTCTCGTTAGCACGTCGCTGTCCACCCGGCTCCTTGCACTCCTTGCCTCCAAAAGGGTGCAATTGCCCCATGTAGGATAGAAAGTGTAGAAGTTAACCAGTTCCGATTGGGGGATGCAAGTGCGCGACGCCAATCTTGGTGAAATCTTTCGACGCTACGACGAGAACCCCATCATCACCGCGGAGAACTTCCCGCGCACCGTCAACGCCGTCTTCAATCCCGGCGCCACGGAGTTCAATGGAGAGACCCTCTTGCTGGTGCGCGTCGAGGACCGCACCGGCCTGTCGTCGCTCGCCGTGGCCACGAGCGCCAACGGCGTCACCGGCTGGGAGATCGACCCGACGCGCACGCTCGAACCCCACGCCGACCTCGTCGAGGAGCACTGGGGCATCGAGGACCCGAGGATCACGCGCATCGAGGACGACTACTACGTGGTCTACGTCGGCTACTCGGCCTTCGGGCCGCTGGTGAGCCTCGCCAAGACGAGGGACTTCGTGCACTTCGAGCGACAGGGCGTCCTGCAGCCGCCCGAGGACAAGGACGCCGCCCTCTTCCCCACGACCTTCGACGGACGCTTCGCCCTCATCCACCGACCGGTGCCGGCGATGCCGGGCCTGGGTACGCACATCTGGCTCTCGTACAGTCCCGACCTGCAGTACTGGGGCGAGGCCCACGTCCTGCTCGCCGCCCAACGGGGCAGCCTCTGGGACGCCAACAAGGTGGGCCTCGGTCCCCCGCCGATGCTCACCAAGAACGGCTGGCTGCTCTGCTACCACGCCGTGCGCACCACGGCCTCGGGATCGATCTACCGCGTCGGCCTCGCGCTGCTCGACCGCGACGACCCCTCCAAGGTGCTCGCGCGATCCAACGAGTGGGTCATGGGCCCGCGCGAACCCTACGAGCTGGCCGGCGACGTGCCGGGCGTCGTCTTTCCCTGCGGGTGGATCCTGCGCGACGACGGCGACACCGTGCACCTCTACTACGGGGCGGCCGACTCAGTCGTCTGCGTGGCCGAGGCCAGCCTGGCGGCGATGCTCACCCACCTGGAGCAGCATTCGGGCGAGCTCAACACGCTCGGCAAGCCGCCGAGCGCCATCCCCGGCGTCGCCTGACGGGGCGAACCCGGCGCGGGGCCATCTTCTACGATGCCAGTCGTGGGTCAAACCCCCTACGACGAGTTCTCCTACTTCGATGAGAACCTGCGCGAGTGGGACCTCGACGTGCCGGTGCCCGACGTGGCGCGCTTCTTCGTCGTCGTCGACGGTCTTCGCCAGCTGAGCGGGCTGCGCTGGGGCGACGCTGCGGCACAACTGGCGCTGCTGCACGGCGGGGCCCAGAACGCGCACACCTTCGACACCGTCGCCCTCGCGCTGCAGCGTCCGCTCGTCGCGCTCGACCTGGCCGGTCACGGCCACTCCGACGCCGCGCCCTACGGATCGTCGGCGATCGCGAGCCACGCCCTCGACGTCGCGCGGGCCCTGGAGCAGTTGCTCGAGGGACCGCGACCGCTGGTCGGCATGTCGCTCGGCGGCCTGGTGTCAATCGCGGTCGCGCACGCCCGCCCCGACCTGGTGAGCGCCTTGGTGTTAGTCGACGTGACGCCGGGCGTCGACGCCGTGAAGGCGAAGCACATCACCGACTTCGTGAACGGTCCCGCCTCATTCGACAACTTCGACGCGCTGCTCGAGCGCACCATCGCGCACAACCCGACCCGCACGGTCTCGTCGCTTCGCCGGGGCATCCTGCATAACGCCGTCCAGCGCGACGACGGCACGTGGGTCTGGCGCCACCAGCGCCACCCCCGGTCCGAACTGGTCGCTCCCCCGGTCGGCGACCTGTGGGCCATGCTCGAGGAGTTGACCGTGCCCGTCACCCTGCTACGGGGTATGGCCGCCGGGTCGGTCGTCGACGACGATGACGAACGCGAGTTGCGCCGGCGCAGTCCCCAGGCCACCATCGTGCGCGTCGAGGGGGCCGGCCACTCGATCCAGGGCGACCGTCCGCTGGAACTGGCGGCCTTGCTGGAGGGTCTCGTTGCCTAGTCGCTGGCGAACTGGCTGGCGGGGGAGGGCTCGAACCTCCAACCTACGGATTCAAAGTCCGGCGTTCTGCCAATTGAACTACCCGCCACTGCGTAAAGGCAACAATCTTCAGAGATTCTTAGCGAATGACTGGTGTCGATTAATACCCACACGCCACACTAGAGCCTGACCATCCCGTGAGAAAGCCCCGCCGTGACGAGCCCCGCCGCTAGTTCCTACATCGCCATCGTCGACGACGACGCGGCGATCCGCGCCGCGCTCGGCAGAGCGTTGCGCATGGAGAACTACGACGTCGAGCTCTTCGACGACGGCTCGAGCGCGCTGCGCTCGATCCAGCTGCGCGCGGCCGACGCCATCGTCCTCGACCTGCAGCTGCCCGACATGGACGGGCTGGAGATCTGTCGACGGATCCGCCGCGCCGGCGACACGACGCCGATCCTGATGCTCACCGCGCGCGACGCCGTGAACGACCGCGTGGCCGGCCTCGACGTCGGGGCCGACGACTACCTCGTCAAGCCCTTCGACCTGGCCGAACTGCTGGCCCGCTTGCGGGCCCTGCTGCGCCGGCGCAACGTCGCCGACGGCGACGAGATGATGCTGCGCTTCGAGGACCTGAGCCTCAACCCCCAGACCCGCGAGGTGCGCCGGGCCGCGCGCGCCATCGAACTGACCAAGATCGAGTTCGACCTGCTCGAGCTGTTCCTCCAGCACCCCCGCCAGGTCCTGACGCGCGACCAGATCCTCGACCTGGTGTGGGGCTACAACTTCGACTCCGGCACCAACTCCCTGGCCGTCTACATCGGCTACCTGCGCCGCAAGCTCGAAGAGGACGGCGAGCCCCGCCTGATCCAGACGGTGCGTGGCGTGGGCTACGCGCTGCGCGCCTCGTGACCTTCCGGTCCCGGGTCATCTTCGCCACCGTCGGGGTGGCCTCCTTCGTCGTGATCGTCGCCTGCTTCGCGTCGTTCCTCACCACGCGCAACGCCCTCATGAACTCGGTCGACGCGTCGCTGCTGCAGGCGTCGCAGTCCCCCGGCCACCACCTCGGCGACGACGCGCCCTACACCGGGTCCTTCTTCGAGCTGGTCCTGCCCAACGGCGAGACGACGCCCTCGTCGAGCGTGCCGATCGACAACACGATCATGACCGTCGCCCACGACAAGCAGAAGCAGGTCCTGCGCACCGTCCAGATCGGCTCCGAGTACTACCGCGAGCTGATCATCGGACTGCCGGCCGACTCCCTGGTCGGCTGCTCGACGAGCCCGAGCGGCCTGTGCGAAGTGCCGACCACGTCGGCCGAACTCTTCGTCGTCGACATCACGGGCCAGGTCAACGAGCTGGGCCACCTCATCGGCACCCTGTTGTTCGTGGCCTCGGCCGGCGTCGGCCTCGCGCTGCTGCTCGGTTTCTTCATCGCGCGCGCCGCGCTGCACCCGCTCGAGGAGGTGACCAACGAGATCGAGGCCGTCGCCGACACCAACGACATGCGCCACCGCATCGACGCCGGCGGCATCGACGAGCTGGGGCGGCTGCGCCGGGTCTTCAACCATCTGCTCAGCACCGTCGAGGACAGCCAGGTCCTGCAACGACAGTTGGTCGTCGACGCCAGCCACGAACTGCGCACGCCGCTCACGTCGCTGCGCACGAACGCCCAGGTCCTCTCGCGCGCCGACGAGCTGAGCCCCGAGGACCTGCACCAGCTGACCCACGACATGGTGACCCAGGTCGACGAGCTGGCGGCGCTGGTGACCGACCTCGGCGAACTGGCCCGCGGCGAACGCAGCGAAGGGGCCATCGAGTCGCTGCGCCTGGACGAGTGCGTGGACGAGTGCGTGGACACCGCGCGCACCTACGCCCACATCCGCGACATCTCCATCGACGCCGTCGTCGAGCCCTCGAGCGTGCTCGGCCGCCGCGACCGCCTGGTTCGCGCGCTCTCGAACCTGCTCACCAACGCCGTGAAGTTCACGCCGAGCGGCGGACGGATCCTGGTGCGCACGAGCGAGGGCTCGGTGAGCGTGAGCGACAGCGGCGCGGGTATCTCCGACGAGGACCGGCCGTTCGTCTTCGACCGCTTCTGGCGCTCGGCGTCGGCGCGGGCCCTGCCCGGTTCGGGTCTGGGACTGTCGATCGTGGCCCAGGTCGTGGCCGAACTGCAAGGCACCGTCACCGTCGACGCCGACCCGGTGCTGGGCGGGGCCCGCTTCACGATCACCCTGCCGAGCGTGCCGGTAGAATAGGAGTCTCCCGGGTCATTTCTGCCGATTTTCTTAAGGTGCGACTCCGTCGCGCTTAGGTAGTGGCACAAGACTTCGGGGTGAGGAACTATCGATGACTCCCCATCCGCGCACCCCGCAGCAACGTGACCTCCGCTTCGCCCGCGTGCGCAGGCTCACCAGTTCCGTCTTCCTCGGCTCGGGCGTCGCCTCGGGCGTCCTGGTCGGTTTCATGGCGAGCAGCGCCAAGCCGGTCGTGGAGACGCCGACCACCACCTCCACCTCGACCTCCACCTCGACGTCGACCACGACCACGACCGCCCGCCCGAACACCACGACGACCCAGGCCCGGCGCACGACGAGCACCACGCCGCCCAGCCCGACGACCACCAGCACGACGACCACGACGAGGTACGTGCCGCCGACCACGGTGCCGACCACGACCACCACGATCTGCTACACCAATCCCTCCGGCCACCTGATCTGCAGTT
>JBEKKW010000009.1:0-48517 GCA_050010495.1 Acidimicrobiales bacterium | reverse complement strand
ACCGCGGGGGCGTCCTGGGCTTCGCTGCGGTCGTGCCAGCGCTCGTAGAGGCCGGCGAAGAGCAGCGGCTCGCCGTCGACGCGGCTGAAGTAGTGGGGCTGCTTCTGGTGGCCGTCGCGGTGGTCCCACTCGTAGAAGCCGTCGACGGGGATCACGCAGGGCCGCTTGGCGAAGGCGCTGCGAAAGGAGGGCTTCTCGGCGACCGTCTCGGCGCGGGCGTTGAAGAGCCGGTTGCCGATCGAGGCCTCCTTCGCCCAGCTCGGGATGAGGCCCCAGCGGTAGCGGTCGAGCGTGCGGGTCCCGTCCTCGTCGTTCACACCGAAGAGCCGGCGCTGGGGGCCGACGTTCCAGCTGGGATGGCCCTCGGGTTCGATACCGGCGGCGAGGGCGGCGTCGAGCAGCCGGGCCAGCCGTGCCGGAGGGGTAAACAGGGCGATACGGCCGCACATGGAGACTCCTTTTCTCCTCGAGATTAGGCCGTTGGCGCCCGTCACCGGCGGTGGCTACGCTTACGAACATATGTTCGCTTTTCCCACTGAACGCCCTACACTGCCGGCCGATCTGGTGGCGACACTGCGCCCCGTCGCCCTCGCGACGAGCCGCACGCTGCCCCTGGGCGAGCCCTGGAGCGCGTTGGTGCCGGGGGGCGGGCTGCGCCGGGGCACCACGGTCGTCGTGCAGGCGCCACCCGGTTCGGGCGGGCTCAGTCTGGCCCTGAGCCTCGTCGCGCGCGCGAGCGTCGAGGGCCACTGGACCGGCGTCGTGGGTGTCGGCGACCCCGGCGTCGTGGCGATCGCCGAGCTCGGGGTGGACCTGCGTCGGGTGCTCTTCGTGCCCCGTCCACTCGGCGCGTGGGCCGAGTCGGCGGCCGACCTGCTCGACGGGGTGGACCTGCTGGTCGTTCGCGCCCCGCCCCGCTGCGGCTACGGGGCCGCGCGCCGGTTGGTGGACCGCGTGCGCGAGCGCGGCACCGTGATGATCGTCCTCGTCGAGCCGAACGCGCCGTGGCCGCTGCCCGGTGATCTCTCGCTCACCATCACTGAGTCGCGCTGGGTCACGTCGTCGCGCCTCGACGCGCGTCACCTCACGGTGCTGGTGGGCGGCCGCGGTGAGGCGGCGCGCGCCGTCGCCCACGTGGTGGTGGTGCCGGACCGGCGAGGACGGGCGGCGCGCTAGTGGAGCGCCTGCTCTGCGTCTACGTCGAGGCGCTCGCCGAGGAGGCGCCCGACGGCTCGACGCTGCGCGACTACTCGACGCTGCTCGACGCGCTGAGCCTGCTCTGTCCCTTCACGGAGCCGGTGCGCCTCGGCCTCTACGCTTTGCCGGTGCGCGCGCCGAGCCGCTTCTTTGGCGGGGAGGCGGCCGTGCTCGACGTCGTGGCGGCGACGGTGCGCGAGGTGACCGGTCACGACCCGTCGCTCGGCATCGCCGACGGGCTCTTCTGCGCGGAGATCGCCGCGCGCGAGCGCGTCCTCGTCGCGCCGGGGGCGACGCCGTCCTTTCGCCGGCGCCAGCCGCTGGCGGCCCTCGGCCGCGAGGACCTGGTGACGACCTGTCGGCGCCTCGGGCTGCACACCGTGGGCGCCTTCGCCGACGTCGAGCGCGCCCGCGTCGCAGAGCGCTTCAACAAGAACGCCGTGGTGCTGCACCAGGTCGCCCGGGGCGAGCTGAGCGAGCTCGCCACCCAGCGCGATACGAAGCTGCTGGGGCGCCTGGGCCGTCTGCACGGCGCGGAGCTGTCCGACGTGCAGCTGGGCTTCTTCGGTCAGCGTGGTGA
The DNA here is from genome assembly GCA_050010495.1 of Acidimicrobiales bacterium. Classification (GTDB taxonomy): domain Bacteria; phylum Actinomycetota; class Acidimicrobiia; order Acidimicrobiales; family RAAP-2; genus RAAP-2. The sequence continues at coordinate 46,740 of JBEKKW010000009.1, read as the reverse complement.
CGACGACCGGGCCCACGCGGCGGCCCAGCGGGTGCAGTCGCGCCTCGGCGCCGGCGGCGTCGTCGTGGCGTCGCTGCGCGGAGGGCGGGTCCCCGAGGACCGCGCCACGCTGGTGCCCTGGGGCTCGCCGGCCAGCCCTGCGCGCGACGACGCGCCGTGGCCCGGTCAGTTGCGCTCGCCCTCGCCGGCGACCACGCTGCGCGTGCGCCAGGGCGTGGAACTGCACGACGGCAACGCCGAGATGGTGCGGGTCAGTTCGCGCGGACTGCTCAGCGCCCGTCCGCGCACGCTGCTCTCGCCCGAGGGACGCCGTGACGTCATCTGGCACGCCGGCCCCTGGCCGTCGCTGGAGGGCTGGTGGGGGCGCAGTCGCCGACGCGCGCACCTGCAGCTGCTGCTCGGCGGCGGCGAGGCGGTGCTGCTCGTCGCCGAGGCCGGCCGCTGGTGGCTCGTGGGGCTCTACGACTGATGCCCGCCTACGCCGAGCTGCACGCCCACTCGGGCTTCAGTTTCCTCGACGGGGCGAGCGACCCCGAGGAGCTGGTCGTGGAGGCGGCGCGGCTCAAGCTCTCCGGGCTCGCCCTCACCGACCACCACGGCCTCTACGGGGTGGTGCGCTTCGCCGAGGCGGCACGGTCGGTCGGACTGGCGACGGTCTTCGGCGCCGAGGTGACCCTGGACGGTTCCGACGACCGGGTCGGGGTGCGCGATCCGTCGGGCGAGCACCTGGTGGTGCTGGCGCGCTCTCCCGAGGGATATCGCCACCTGGCGACGATGCTGGGCGAGGCCCACCTGGCCCGGGGCGAGAAGGGGGCGCCGCGTTTCTGCCTCGACGAGGTCGCGCGCCACGCCACGCAGTGGCTGGTGCTGACGGGCTGTCGCAAGGGGCCGCTCGCGCGCGCGCTGGTGCTCGAGGGCCCGCGCGCCGCCGCGCGGGCCCTCGAGCGCCTCATCGGTGCCTTCGGGCGCGAGAACCTCGCGGTCGAACTGTGGGACCACGGCGCCCCCGACGACGTGGCGCGCAACGACGCGCTCGCCGAGCTGGCCGTTCGCTACGACGTCGAGCCGGTGGCGACGGGCAACGTGCACTACGCCACGCCCGACGGCTTCGCCCGGGCCAACGTGCTCTCGGCGATCCGGGCCCGGGCCAGCCTCGAGGAGATGCGCGGCTGGCTCGACTCGTCGCCGCTCGCGCACCTGCGCAGCGACGCCGAGCAGCGCCGGCGCTTCGCGCGCTGGCCGGGCGTCGTGGAGCGCGCGGGCGAGATCGCGGGCCAGCTGGCTTTCGACCTTCGCCTGGTGGCGCCGAACCTGCCGGCCTTCATCACGCCGGCGGGCATGGACGAGCAGGCCTACCTCGAGGCGCTGGTCGCCACCGGCGCGAGCGAGCGCTACGGTCCCCGCGACCACGAGCGGGTGCCGGGCGCCTGGCGCCAGATCGACCACGAGCTCGCCGTCATCGCCACGCTCGGCTTCGCCGGCTACTTCCTGACGGTCTGGGACATCACCGAGTTCTGCCGGCGCGAGAACATCTTCTGCCAGGGAAGGGGCTCGGCGGCCAACTCGGCGGTCTGCTTCTCACTGGGCATTACCAACGCCGACGCGGTGGCGCTCAACCTCTTCTTCGAGCGCTTCCTCTCCCCGGCGCGCGACGGCCCGCCCGACATCGACGTGGACATCGAGTCCGGTCGGCGCGAGGAGGTCATCCAGTACGTCTACGAGCGCTACGGACGGCGCCACGCCGCCCAGGTGGCGGCCGTGATCACGTACCGTCCTCGCTCGGCGGTGCGCGACGTCGCGCGGGCCTTCGGGCTGAGCGAGGAGGAGTCGGACAAGCTGCGCGACGGCGTCGACCGCCACAGCGCGACGCCGATGGCACCGGACACGCCCGCGCTGATCGCGGCCATGGCGACCGGGCTGCTCAATCGCCCGCGCCACCTCGGCATCCATTCGGCCGGTATGGTGATCTGCGACCGGCCGGTGCTCGAGGTCTGTCCCATCGAGTGGGGGCGCATGCCCGGGCGCACCGTGCTGCAGTGGGACAAGGACGACTGCGCGGCGATCGGGCTCGTGAAGTTCGACCTCCTGGGGCTGGGCATGCTCGACGCCCTGCACCGCGCCGTCGATGTGGTGCGCGACTTCCACGGCGTGACGCTCGACCTGGGGTCGCTGCCGCAGGCGCCGGCCGTCTACGACCTGCTCTGCGAGGCCGACACCGTGGGCGTCTTCCAGGTCGAGTCGCGCGCGCAGATGGCGACGCTGCCGCGGGTGATGCCGCGGTGCTTCTACGACCTGGTGATCGAGGTGGCGCTGATCCGTCCCGGTCCGATCCAGGGCAACGCGGTCAACCCCTACATCCGACGGCGCCGCGGGGACGAGGCCGTCACCTACCTGCACCCGCGCCTCGAGCCGATCCTGTCGCGCACGCTCGGGGTGCCGCTCTTCCAGGAGCAGCTCATGGAGATGGCCGTCGCCGTGGCCGGCTTCTCGGCGGCCGAGGCCGACGAGCTGCGCCAGGCCATGTCGGCCAAGCGCTCGGACCTGCGCATGCTCAAACTGAAGGACCGTTTCTACGCCGGCATGGCCGCCAACGACATCACCGGTCCAGCGGCCGACCAGATGTTCGACGCGCTGGCGGCCTTCGCGAACTTCGGCTTCCCCGAGTCGCACTCGGTCTCCTTCGCCCACCTCGTCTACTGCTCGGCGTGGATCAAGCTGTACTACCCGGCGGCCTTCCTGGTCTCGCTGCTCAACGCCCAGCCGCTCGGCTTCTGGTCGCCCCAGAGCCTGGTCGCCGACGCCCAGCGTCACGGGGTGCGGGTGCACCGTCCCGACGTCAACCGCTCGGGTGCCCAGGCCACGCTCGAGGGGACCCGCGAGGAGCCCGAGGTCCGCCTGGGCCTCGAGAGCGTGCGTTCCGTCGGCGCCGAGCTGGCGGCGCGCATCGCCGAGGGCGCACCCTGGCGCGACAGCGAGGACCTCGTGCGCCGCGCGCTCGCCCAGCACCAGCACCTCGAGGCGCTCGCGGTCGCGGGGGCCCTCGACTGCTTCGGCGCGAGCCGCCGGTCCCTGGTCTGGTCGGCCGCGGCCGCGGCCCAGGGCACGCCCGAGCGCCTCGCCGGCGTGGTGACCGGCCTGTGCGCGCCGGTCCTGCCCGAGGCGAGCGAGATGGAACGGGTCGCGGACGACCTCTGGGCGATGGGCCTCACGCCCGACGCCACGGCCATGGCGCTGGTGCGCGACGAGCTCAACGCCCGCGGCGTCACCCGGGCCGACGCGCTGGCCGGCGTCGAGAGCGCCCGGGTCGCCGTGGCCGGCGTGGTGACCCATCGCCAGCACCCCGAGACGGCGGGCGGCGCGGTCTTCGTGAACCTAGAGGACGAGACCGGTCACGTGAACGTGATCTTCTCCAAGGGGGCGTGGCTGCGCTGGAAGGAGGTCGCGCGACGCGAGCCGGCGCTGATCATCCAAGGATCGCTCCAGCGCGGTCAGGGGTCGATCGCGCTGATGGCCGAGTCGGTGCAGGTGCTGCACCTGGGCGCCGTGACGCCGTCGCGGGACTGGCGCTAGTTAGAAGAACGCGAACTCGGGACGCCGTCCCGACTCGATGTCCTGGCGCACCAGGATCTGCGCGAGGGGCAGGTCCTCGGAGTAGGTCACGCCGATGCAGCGCGACGTCGTGGACAACACGTCGAAGCGCACCGGGGTGTGGTGCAGGATCTTGCCCACGAAGATCGGCAGGAGCACCTCGGGGCTCTCGGTGAAGTCGTGATCCTCGACGGCCAGTTCCATGAGGGGCCAGATGGAGGGCTGGAAGCCCCAGAGGTTCATCGAGACGATGGAGTGGGGGCTCAGCACCGCGGGATCCTCGCCGTCGTCGGCCTGGTAGCCGTCGAGGGTCGCGTGCACGTTGCGCCGCTCGACGATCTCGGTCAAGTGTCCGTTGACGACGTTGCAGGTGCCGCGCGAGACCGGCAGGTCGCCCACCAGGGCCCGGTCGAGCTGGAAGCCGACGAGGCAGTGGTTCTTGCTCGACACCAGGTGATCGCCCAGCTGGACCAGGGCGTCACGGCCGTAGAGGTCGTCGGCGTTGGCGATGCCGAAGGGGGTGTCGGGGCGCACGAAGGGCATGGCGCAGAGCACCGCGTCGACGGTGCCGCGCAGGTTCTCCTGCACCGCGAAGGAGATCTTGTGCCCGCTCGGCCAGAACTGCCCGACGTGCTCGACGATCTGGGGGCCGGTGTCGGGGTTGACGACGATGACGATCTCGTCGAAGCCGGCCGCGAAGGCGTCCGAGGCGATGAGGTCGATGACGCCCTCGCCGTGCATGCCGATCGGGGCGAGCTGCTTGAGCCCGCCGTAGCGGCGGGCGCGGCCTGCGGCGAGGATGACGAGGGTCGGTCCCATCACGACCACCGCACGATCGACGAGGCCCAGGTCATGCCGGCGCCGAAGCCGGTCATGAGGGCGAACTCACCGGGCTTGATGCGGCCGTTCTGGCGCGCGTCGTCGAAGGCCAGCGGGATCGAGGCGCTCGAGGTGTTGCCGTAGCGGTCGAGCACGACGACGGCCCGCTCCATCTCGATGCCGAGGCGCTGGGTCGCGGCCCGGATGATGCGGATGTTGGCCTGGTGGGGGATGACCAGGCTGATGTCGTCGATCTTGACGTCGGCGTCCTCCATGGCCTTCTCGGCCGACTCGACGACCACGCGCACGGCCCGGCGAAAGACCTCTCGGCCATCCATCTGGACGAAGCCCCCGTGCTCGCAGGTGAGCAGGTCGGCGTCGGCGCCCTTGGCCCCGAGGCAGAACGACAGCACGTCGGTGCCGTTCGGGTCGTACTCGAGCACCGTGGCCCCGGCGCCGTCGGCCAGCAGGACGGCCATGTTGCGGTCGCTCCAGTCGACCCAGCGGCTGAGGTGCTCGGCCCCGATCACGAGGATGCGGCGGTTGCCCGTCTCGAGCAGTCCCTGGGCGGTGCGCACGGCGTACATGAACCCGCTGCACGCGGCGTTCAGGTCCATGGCGGCGCAGTCCAGCCCGAGGTCGTCGGCGATCAGGCACGACGTCGCCGGGATCAGCCGGTCGGGCGTGGTCGTGGCGAGCAGGAGGAAGTCGATGTCGCTGGGCGCCAGCCCGGCGTCGTCGAGGGCCCGCTGGCCGGCCAGGGCGCCGAGGGTCCTCGCGCTGCCGCCGATGCGGCGCTCGCGGATGCCGGTACGCTCGGTGATCCAGGCGTCGGAGGTGTCCAGGGTCAGCGAGAGCTCGTCGTTGGTGACGATTCGGTCGGGTACGGCGATGCCCCAGCCCTTGAATCGAACGCCCATACCAGCCCCTATCGCCAAAATGCCTTGCGCAAAGTCTACGTGGTCGACTCCGTCGAGGACGGTGCCGGCAGCACCTGAAGGGTGCAGCGGGCCACGCATATCTGGCGTCCCTCCTGGTCAGTGAGGTCAATCGCCCAGACGTGGACCCGTTGCCCCCGCCGGATCGGCGTCGCCGTGGCGATCAAGGTGCCACTGGCCATCGATCGAAGGTGCGAGCAGTTGAGCTCGGTGCCGACCACGATCTGATCGGCACCGATGCTGAGGGCTCCGCCGACCGACGCCGCGCTCTCGGCGAGCAGGGCCGAGACCCCGCCGTGCAGGATGCCGTAGGGCTGGTGGACCTTGGGCCCGACCTCGACCGACAGGACCACCCGTTCGGGCGTCAGTTCGACGATCTGCACCCCGAGCAGACCGTGCACGTTCTGCGACGCGGTGAATCGCTGCGCCATCTCCTCGCTCATCGGGCCATCCTACGAGTCGCCCGGTAGCCTCGGGTCGTGACCCGACGCGTCGACCTGCGCAGTGACACCGTGACTGAGCCGACGCCGGCGATGCGTGAGGCGATGGCGACGGCCGTCGTCGGCGACGACGGCTACGCCGAGGACCCCACCGTCAACGCCCTCGAGCGACGCTACGCCGAACTCGTGGGCAAGGAGACGGCCCTCTTCGTGCCCTCGGGGGTGATGGCCAATCAGATCGCGGTGCGGGTCTTGACCGAGCCGGGCGACCTGGTGATCGCCGGGCGGTCCCAGCACCTCGTCAGCTTCGAACTGGGCGCGGCGTCACGCAACTCGTCGGTCCAGATCGTGGGCATCGACGACGAGAACGGCGCGCTGGCCCTCGATGACGTGCTCGAGGTGATCGAGGGCGAGCAGGACCATCGACCGCACGTCGCGATGGTGGCGATCGAGAACACGCACATGCCCTCGGGGGGCACGGTCGGGGACGTGACGGACTTGGAGAAGTTGGCCGCGGCGATCGGGGGACGGGCCATCCACCTCGACGGCGCGCGCCTGTTCAACGCGGTCGTGGCGAGCGGCACCTCCGCCGCCGCGTTCGCGGCCCCGGCGACGACCGTGATGACCTGTCTGAGCAAGGGACTGTGTGCGCCGGTCGGTTCGCTGCTGGCCGGATCGGGCGACGTCATGGAGCGCGCCAGAATCGAACGCAAACGACTCGGCGGCGCCATGCGCCAGGCCGGCATCATCGCGGCGGCCGGACTGGTGGCGCTCGAGACGATGATCGACCGCCTGGCGCACGACCACGAGCGCGCCCGCGCGCTCGCCGACATGTTCGCCGCGGCCTTCCCCGAGTCGCGCTACGACCCCTCGACCTGTCGGACCAACATCGTGGCCTTCGACCACCCTCAGGCACGACAGATCACGCACGAGTTGGCCCAGCTCGGCGTGCTCGGCGGCACCATCGCGCCGCGCCGCGCGCGCTTCGTGACCCACGCGGGCATCTCCGACGAGGACGTCGACTACGTCGGCGAGGTCCTGGCCAACTTCACCCCGACCAACCCGTAGTCGGTCCCGAGAGTTCGCCCAGCGTTCGCACATCTTTTGGCCGTTCGCGGGCCTCAACGGGTAGCCTGAGAAGGTCGTAAAGGCACTTTCATGGCTGAAATCCTCCACCTCTCCACGTTCCTGCACCGGCCGATCTTCGATCAGGCCGGCGACCGGATCGGCCGCGTCCAGGACCTGGTCGCGCGCCTCGGCGACGACGCCCACCCGCCCATCGTGGGCGTCGTGATCCGCATCGAAGGCCGCAACCTCTTCGTGCCGATCCGCAAGATCGGCGGACTGAGCGAGGGCCGCATGACCTTCGAGGGCTCCAAGGTCGACCTGCGCCGCTTCGAGCGCCGTCCCGGCGAGTTGCTGCTGGCCGAGGACCTGCTCGCGCGCCATCTCATCAACCTGGTGCGCGGGCGGCTCATCATCGCCAACGAGATCGAGATCGCCCAGATCGACGGCCGCTGGGAGGTCGTGGGCGTCGACCCCGGACGGCGCCCCTTCCTTCGCCGCGTGCTCGGGCGCAGCTTCGGCCAGCACGTGAAGGCCGAGTCCATCGTCGACTTCGCGTCCATCGAGCCCTTCGTCGCCCACGTGCCCTCGGCGAGGCTGCGCATCCCGTACCGCAAGCTCGCCCGGCTGCACCCGGCCCAGATCGCCGACCTGGTCGAGCAGGCCAGTCACGAGGAGGGCGAGGAGATCATCGAGGCGGTCGGCCTGGACCGCGAGCTCGAGGCCGACGTCTTCGAAGAGCTCGACGTCACCCACCAGCTGGAGTTCCTCGAGGGCCGTAGCGACGAGGAGGCGGCGCGGCTGCTGTCGCGCATGGAGCCCGACAACGCGGCCGACCTCATCAGCGAGATCGACCAGGACCGGCGCCTGAGCATCCTCGAGAACCTGCCCACGACCCAGCAGGTCAAGGTGCGCAACCTGCTCTCCTACAACGCCGACACCGCCGGCGGCATGATGAACACCGACTTCGTGACCGTCGCCGCGGCGGCGACCGTCGCCGACGCGCTCGAGGCGATCCGCGTCTCGTCGGCGCCGGCGGAGTCGCTGCACGCCGTGTTCGTGCTCGACGAGAACGGCCTGCCGATCGGCGCCGCCTCGGTGGCGCCGCTGGTGCGCGCGAGGGGTTCCGAGCTGGCCCTCAGCGTGGCGCGCACGCAGATGACCTACGTGCACCCGCACTGGGACCTGCACCGCGTCGCGCGCAAGATGAGCGACTTCAACCTGACCGTCCTGCCGGTCCTCGACGAGGAGAACGGCGCGATGATCGGGGTCATAACCGTTGACGACCTGCTCGAGGAGCTGTTGCCGCAAGGCTGGCGAGGCGAGTTCGGCATGACCGCGGCGGAGGAGTGACCATGGTCCGCCCGGTCCCAGGTCCCGTTCTAAGGGGGTCTCTCTGAAACCCCCCAGTACCGCCCTCGCGGCGGACAACGTCTCGAGACAACCTCGCACGACTCCTCTGACGGGCTGACGGCCCGCCTCCCGGTTTCGCCGTGGTTGTGTCAGCGAACAACCACAGCGAACGAAAGGAGGTGAGTATGGAGCGCGATCGGACCCAGCAGATCAGCGGTGCCTTCGGCACCATCAAAGAGCACGACACCGGCGACCGCCGGGGTCTTCGCGCGCGCCTGCTCACCCTGCTCGCCATCATCGGGCCCGGTCTCATCGTCATGATCGGCGACAACGACGCCGGCGGCGTCTCGACCTACGCCCAGGCCGGCCAGAACTTCGGCTACACCCTGCTGTGGACGCTGCCCCTGTTGATCCCGGTGCTGATCATCATCCAGGAGATGGTGGCCCGCCTCGGCGCCGTCACCGGCGTCGGTCACGGGCGACTCATCCGCGAGCGGCTCGGCCGGTACTGGGGCAACCTCTCGATCTTCTCGATCCTCTTCCTCAACTTCCTCATCATCATCACCGAGTTCATCGGGGTCGAGTACTCGATGCAGTACTTCGGGGTGAGCAAGTACGTGGCGGTCCCGGTCGCCATCGCGCTGCTCTTCGCGGTGACGGCGTCGGGGTCGTTCAAGCGCTGGGAGCGGTTCATGATGCTCTTCGTGGCCATCAACTTCCTGGTCGTGCCGCTGCTGTTCATCACCAAGCCCCATGTCACGAGCGTCCTTCACCATCTCGCCGTGCCCGGCGTGCGCGGCGGCGCCACGTCGACGGCGGTGCTGTTGATCATCTCGATCATCGGCACGACGGTTGCCCCGTGGCAGCTCTTCTTCCAGGAGTCGAACATCGTCGACAAGAAGATCTCACCGCGGTGGCTCAACTACGAGCGCGTCGACACCATCCTGGGCTCGTTCATCGTGGTGATCGGCGCGTCGGCCCTCGTCGCCATCTGCGCCGCCGGACTCGCGGGTCACGGCGGCACCAACGCCTTCACCAGTGCCCTCGGCGTCGCCCACGCGCTCAACGCCCGAGTCGGCCACGGCGCCGGCGCCCTCTTCTCGCTCATTCTGCTCAACGCCTCGATCATCGGCGCGACGTGCGTCACCCTCGCCAGCTCCTACGCCATCAACGACCTTTCGGCGTCGGTGAAGGGCCTCGACGTGCCTTTTCGTGAGGCCCGGGGTTTCTACCTGGGCTTCGCCGGACTGCTCTTCGTCGCCGGCGTCGTCACGCTGATCCCCGGCGCGCCGCTGGCCCTCATCACCCTCGCCGTGCAGGCCATCTGTGGGCTCATGTTGCCGAGCACGACCATCATCGTGCTCCTGTTGTGCAACGACCGTGAGATCATGGGCCCCTGGGTCAATGCCAAGTGGCTCAACGCGTTGGCGATCATCATCATCACCGCCCTCGTGGTGATCTCCTTCACTATGATGATCTCCACGCTCTTCACCTCGGTGGACGTGATCGGGCTGCTCGAAGCGCTGGCCGCGGTCGCGGCCATCGGTCTGGCCGTCGGTCTGCCGCTCGGGCTTCGTCGCACGCCGCCGCCTCGCACCTACGACATCGACCGCCGTGACTGGCGCACCCCCCGGCTCACCCTGCTTGCTCCGATGGCCAGTTCGCGGCCCCGACGGATCCTGATGCGCACGCAGAGCCTCTACCTCTTCGTGGCCGGCGCGGTGCTGCTCGTGCGATTCATCCAACTGGCGACCAAATAGTCTCCCTAGATGGTTCAATCACCAACGCTGGTCTGCGTGCACGCCCACCCCGACGACGAGGCGATCTTCACCTCGGGCGCCACGTCGCACTACGCCGCGCTCGGGTACCACGTCGTGCTCGTCACCTGCACCAACGGCCGTCTCGGCTTCGACGCGGCGCGCCGGGCCGGGAACGATCCCGAGCACGACGACGACGAGACGCGCGCCACGCGCGCGTTCGAACTGACGCGCAGTGCCGCGCTGGTGGGGTACGGGCGGGTCGTCTCGCTCGGCTTCGACGATTCGGGCATGGTCGGCTGGCCCCAGAACGAGGAGGCCGGCGCGTTCACCAACATCGACGTCGACGCCGTCGCGCAGACCCTCGCCGCGCTGTTCGACGAAGTCGGCGCCTCGGTCGTGCTCACCTACGACGAGAACGGCTTCTACGGCCACCCCGACCACGTTATGGCGAACGTGCTGACCCGACGGGCCCTCGAGGTCGCGACTTCGCCCCTGCGCCTCTACTACCCGGTGATGCCGCGCAGCGTCATACGCGAATTCGTGCCCCGGGCCCGGGCGGCGCAGGTCTTCCTGCCGGCCTGGATCACCGAGGCCGACGCCGGCACGCCCGACGAGCTGGTGGCGACCACGCTGGACGCGCGCGCCTACACCGGGGTGAAGAAGGCCGCGATCCACGCCCACGCCTCCCAACTGGACAACGCCGACCTGCTAACAATGGACCCCGAGCTCTTTACGCTGATGTTCGGCACCGAGCACTACCAGCGGGCCTGGAGTCGCGGTGCGGCTTCGGGTGACGGCACCGATCTCTTTGGAGGACTGTAGATGGAACAACTGACCTTTCTGGCCGTGCACGCGCACCCCGACGACGAGGCCAGCTCGACGGGCGGCCTCTACGCGCTGCTGGCGACCCAGGGGGTGCGCACGGTCCTGGTGTGCTGCACCAACGGCGAGTGCGGGGACGGACCGGACGGGGCCAAGCCCGACGCCGACCACCACGACGGCGACGAGGTCGCCGCCATCCGCGCCGTCGAGCTGGACAAGGCCGTCGAGGTGCTCGGCATCAGCCGCCTCGTGCGCCTGGGCTATCGCGATTCGGGCATGAAGGGCTGGCCCCAGAACTCGGACCCCGAGTCCTTCTGGGCGACGCCGGTCTCGGTCGCCGCGGAGAAGCTGGCCGCCGTGCTGCGCGAGGAGCGCCCGCAGGTGATCATGACCTACAACGAGTACGGCTTCTACGGACACCCCGACCACATCCAGGCCCACCTCATCACCCTGGCCGCGATCAAGCTGGTGGACTACGAGCCGACGCTCTACTTCAACGCCATTCCCGACTCGGTCATGGAGCGCTTCCGCGAGCGCTGGCAGCAGGAGGAGCGTGAACGCTCGGAGGCGGACGCCGCCAAGGGCATCGTGCGCGAGCCCGACCCGCCCAACGAGGAGGAGGAGATCCCGATGGGCACGCCGGACGAGAAGATCGACGCCGCCATCGACATCTCGGCGGTCACCGACGCCAAGTTCGACGCGCTGGCCGCGCACCATAGCCAGATCGCCGACTCCTTCTGGATGAAGATGGGCCGCGAGCAGTTCAAGGAGGTCATGAAGACCGAGTGGTTCGTGCGCGTGACCAACCCTCGCCACGTCGAGGGCTGCGTCACGGACATCTTCGCCGGCTACCGGTAGGCGACGGCCCGGACTCAGGTCCTCGACGTCACGACGGCTGCGCTCTGAAGCTGACGATCGGGGCCGCCTGGGCCGTCGAGTCCTTGCTCGATTTGGGCCGGTCCAGGTGCACCTCGACGAGGAAGGTCTCTCCGGCCGTGCTGGCGCGATAGTCGATGTCCCAGTAGTACTGGCCATCCTTGCTCTTCGGTCCGCCGACGCTCTTCGGGGTCCCCACGAAGTCGATCCGCACCGCCGCACCGTCGTACTCGGCCAGCACCGCGCGAAGGTGCGAGAGCGAGGGGTCGGCGAAGGCCGTGCGGGCCTTGTTCAGTTCGTCGCTGAAGGAGACCGCGTTGACGAAGGAGCTCACCTGCACCGCGACCGGGGTCGTGTCGTAGGCGGGGTAGTTGTTGAGGTGGGGAGCCTTGTCCGTTCCCGAGGCCGGTGGGCGCAACGCGGGGCAGTCCTGCTCGACGGGGTCGGTGAACGTGTGGCTCTCCATGACGTAGGAGGCTTGGGTGAAGGCCGCAAGGGCCTTCGACGCCAGCGCGGTGTTGGCGATCTGGCCGGTGTGCTTCGTGTAGTAGGTCACGATGTTCGCGTCCTGCAGCCAGGCCACGAACTGCGTGGACAGCTGTTTCGAGTACTCCACCAGCTGGGCCGTCGGGGCGTCGAGCGCCGCGGTGGCCTGCGCCTGGTCGAGCTTGGTGAGCTCGCTGCGCTCGTCGGCGACGTTGGACCACGTGAGCGGCACGCCCTTGTCGCCGTAGAGGGTCGCGCCGTTGGTGTCGAAGTGCGCGACGTAGGTCTCCGCCTTGCAGAAGGCGGCGATCTTGGCGGTGGTGGCGGCGTCGGCACCGCCGTGCAGGACGAGGATCGAGGTCGCGCCCACCAATAGCGCGGTGCCGAACTGGAGTGCCCGAGAGCGGGCCGGCGGGCGACCAACTGGTTCTGGCATCTGGCGACTTTCGATTGGAGGACGTGACATGCCGGCACCAGCGTACTGTCGTTCGCCCACCTTGCCCGGCGCCGGCCAAGCGTGGGCGTCAACCGTCGCCGTGGGTCGATGGCCATCCAAACGGACTTAGTAGCGGTACGTGTCGGGCTTGAAGGGACCGTCCACCGAGACGCCGATGTAGTCGGCCTGGCGCTTGGTGAGCGTGGTGAGCTTGACGCCCAGCGCGTCCAGGTGCAGGCGGGCGACCTTCTCGTCGAGGTGCTTGGGCAGCACGTAGACCTTCTTCTCGTAACGCTCGTTGTTCACGTAGAGCTCGATCTGGGCCATGACCTGGTTGGTGAAGGAGTTGCTCATCACGAAGCTCGGGTGTCCGGTCGCGTTGCCCAGGTTGAGCAGCCGGCCCTCGGAGAGCAGCACGATCGCGCGCCCGTTCGGCAGGATCCACTTGTCGACCTGGGGCTTGATGTTCTCGCGTCGCACGCCCGCGAGGTTGGCCAGTCCCGCGATATCGATCTCGTTGTCGAAGTGGCCGATGTTGCCCAGGATGGCCTGGTGCTTCATGCTCAAGATGTGCTCGACGCTCACGATGTCGCGGTTGCCCGTCGCGGTGATGATGATGTCGGCGATGGGCAGGGCCTCTTCGAGCGTCGTGACCTGGAAGCCGTCCATGGCCGCCTGCAGGGCGCAGATCGGGTCGATCTCGGTGACGATCACGCGTGCGCCCTGGCCCCGCAGCGATTCGGCGCAGCCCTTGCCCACGTCGCCGTAGCCGCAGATCACGGCGACCTTCCCGCCGATGAGGGTGTCGGTCGCGCGGTTGATGCCGTCGATCAGCGAATGGCGGCAACCGTACTTGTTGTCGAACTTGGACTTGGTGACCGCGTCGTTCACGTTGATGGCGGCGAAGAGCAAGGTCTGGTCCCGTTCCATCTCGTACAGCCGGTGCACGCCCGTCGTCGTCTCCTCCGAGACGCCGATGATCGAGGTGCTCATCGGGCCAAAGAGCTGCTCTGCGCTCGAGACGATCCGGTCCAGGGTGGCCAGGATCACGCGATACTCCTCGGAGTCGGCGCTCTCGGGCGCGGGCACGAAGCCGGCCCGCTCGAACTCGAGACCCTTGTGCACGAAGAGGGTGGCGTCGCCACCGTCGTCGAGGATCATCGTCGGTCCGGGCTGCCCGGGCCAGCGCAGCAACTGCTCGGTGCACCACCAGTACTCCTCGAGACTCTCGCCCTTCCAGGCGAAGACCGGCACGCCCTGGGGATCCTGGGCGGTCCCGCCGGGCCCCACGACGACGGCCGCGGCGGCGTGGTCCTGGGTGGAGAAGATGTTGCAGCTGACCCAGCGCACGTCGGCACCGAGCGCCACCAGCGTCTCGATGAGCACGGCGGTCTGGATGGTCATGTGCAACGAGCCGGCGATCCGCGCGCCCCGCAGGGGCTGAGAGTCGCCGAACTCCGCGCGCATCGCCATCAGTCCGGGCATCTCGTGCTCGGCCAGGGTCATCTCGGCGCGGCCGAAATCGGCCAGCGAAAGGTCGGCGACTTTGAAGTCAAAGGGGGCAGAGGTCATGGTTCTCCTAAGGATCTAGTGTTCTCCCGGCGCCGACCTCTGTCGAACACGCCTGGATGAATCGTAGTGGCTAGACCCCGACGCGGAACTCCACCACGTCGCCGTCGTGCATGACGTACTCCTTGCCCTCGATGCGGGCCTTGCCGGCGGCGCGCACCGCGGCCATGGTGCCGGCGGCCATCAGGTCGTCGAAGGAGACGACCTCGGCCTTGATGAAGTGCTTCTGGAAGTCGGTGTGGATGACGCCGGCCGCCTCGGGCGCCGTGGCGCCTTGGTGGATCGTCCAGGCCCGAGCCTCCTTGGGTCCGGCCGTCAGGAAGGTCGCTAGGCCCAGCGCGTCAAAACCGACCCGTGAGAGTTGGGCCAGGCCCGACTCGCTCTGGCCGAAGGACTGCAGCAGTTCCAGGGCGTCTGACTCGTCGAGGTCGGCCAACTCCGCTTCGACCTTGGCGCAGAGAACCACGCTCGGCGCCGGCGCGACGGAGTTGACGAGTTCCCCACAGCGCGCCTCGTCGGCGATGGTGGCCTCGTCGACGTTGAAGACGTAGATGAACGGCTTGTCGCTCAGCAGGTGCAGGTCGGCGAGCGCCTCGTGGTCGAGTCCCTTGGTGACCTTGGAGATGACCGTGCCGTCGTTGAGGTACTGCTGTGCCTTGAGGACTTCGGCCAGTTTCAGCGCCGCGTCGGGCAGGCGCCGGGCCTCGCGCTCGAGGCGGCTGACCGTCTTGTCGATGGTCTGCAGGTCGGCGAGGATCAACTCGGTCTCGATCGTGGCGACGTCGCTGGCGGGGTCGATCTTGCCGTCGACGTGGATGACGTCGTCGTCGACGAACACCCGCACCACCTCACAGATCGCGTCCGACTCGCGGATGGCCGCTAGGAACTGATTGCCGAGGCCCTCGCCCTCCGACGCTCCACGCACGATGCCGGCGATGTCGACGAAGGTGACGACCGCCGGGATGATCCTCTCGGAATGGAACACCGCCGCCAGCTCGGCGAGACGGTGATCGGGTACCGCCACGACGCCGATGTTGGGTTCGATCGTCGCGAAGGGGTAGTTCGCCGCGAGCACGTTGTTCTTCGTGAGCGCATTGAACAGTGTGGATTTGCCCACGTTCGGAAGTCCGACGATACCGATAGAGAGTGCCATGGCGCTTTCGAGGCTACTCCGCGGGTCCGATTACATTTGTCGCGTGGCCAGCGACCTCCCGCAACGATTCGGCGTGCACGGCCCCCCCGATGCCGGCCCTCGGCTCGGCGTCATCGGCAGTTGCAACGTCGACCTCATCGTGCGATGTCGGCGCCTGGCCCGCCCCGGCGAGACGGTGGTGGGCGACGACGTGGTGCGCCTGCCGGGCGGTAAAGGCGCCAACCAGGCCGCGGCGCTCGCTGCTCTCGGGGCCGACGTCTCACTGCTGTGCAGCGTTGGCCAGGACGAGGACGGGGAGTGGCTCCTTCGAGCACTGCGTGGGCGAGGCGTCAACGTCGACCTGGTTCGTCGATCGCCGCGGCCGACGGGCGCGGCCTTCATCACCGTGGACGATGCCGGTGAGAACGAGATCGTGGTGTCCCTGGGGGCCAACGCCGACCTCGAACTCGGCGACGTGGACCTCGGGCGATTCGATGTCGTGCTCGCGCAATTGGAGATCGCGGAATCGATCGTCGCCGCCGCAGCCCAGCGAAGCCCCACCTTCGTTCTCAACGCCGCGCCGGCGCGGCCAGTGAGCGCCGAGACGCTGGCCCACTGCGCGGTCGTCATCGCCAACGAGGTCGAAGCCGAGTCGCTGGAACTTTCGGGCATCGAGCACTGCGTCGTGACCATGGGCGAGCGCGGCGCGGCCCACTACGCCTTGGGTCGCGAAGTGGCGCGATGCGTCGCCCCCCGTGTCACCCCGGTCGACACCGTCGGCGCCGGCGACGTCTTCTGCGCGGCCTACGCGCTGCAGTTCGCTCGTGGCGCGTCGGCGCTCGACGCGCTGCGTTTCGCGGTGGTGGCGGCGACGTTGGCCACGCGGGCCCAGGGCGCACAGGGTGCCCTGCCCACGCGAGAGGAAGTGGACGCGGCGCTCGCCCGGGCGTCGTAGCGGTCATCGATTCGACCCTGGCCACCTCGCTCTCGACACGAGTTCGCGCGTCGTCCGCCGACTGTCGAGCGGGCTGACCCCTTACCGCGTCCTTAGCGATGCCGCGTCGCGGAGCCGTCACAATAAGACGGCAATAAGACCGCGCTAATAATGTGGCCCCGACGTAAATTTCGCCGTCCTCGATGTATCGAACGTGCCTATTGTCTCGACGTGCCCAAACAACTTGGTCGCCGTGTGAAGAAGGACGACAGTGTTCTCGCTTAGTTACGCCTGGAATGAACTGCACCGTCGGTTGGGCCGAACGCTCGTCACCGCGATAGGTCTCGCCGCCGGCGTGGGCCTGGTGATGGGCATCATCGGGGTGTCCCAGGGTCTCAGCGACGCCCAGACCAAGGCGCTGTCGCCGCTCGGTTCGGTGGGCACCGACATCATCGTGACGCGCACGGTGGCGCCCACCCTCTCCACCGCCACGACGACCACCACGACGTTCGGCGGATTCGGCGGTGGGGGTGGTGGCGGCAGTTTCGCTGGTGGCGGTGGCGGTGGCGGTGGATTCTTCGGGGGGCGCGGCAGCTTTGCGCTCAACTCGAAAGACACGTCCGCCCTTGACGCCGCCAACTCGTCGGTCATCACCGACCTCGCGAAGCTCGGTCCGGCCGGCACCAAGTTCACGCACGACTTCTTCGTGCCGGGAACCCTGATCACCTTTCCTTCGCAGGCGGTCGCCGACGTGGTCAAGGTCAAGGGCGTCACGAGCGCCGTGGGCGCGCTGTCGCTCGATGCCCTGCACGAGAGTGGCACCGTGCCCAAGATCACCGCGTCGGTGAAGACGGGCGGTCAGACCATCTCGGCGACGGTGAAGCCTCCGGTACTCTCGCCCGGGCAGCAGGCGGCCGAGCGCACCTGCATCGAGGGGATCATCAACAAGCAACTGGGGACCACCACGACGACGACTCCCGGGTCGGGGTCGGGCGGCTTCGCAGGCGGCAGCGGAGGTTTCGCCGGAGGCGGGCGCTTCCGCTTCGGCGCCGGCGCGACCTCGGCCTTTGCCAAGTGCCTCACGCCGGCGCAGAAGGCCTACCAGCAGGACGTGATCGTGCCCGAGCAGACGGTCAACGAGGTGCTCAATCCGCCCACGACCAACACCAAGACCTCGACGTACACCGTCGGCGGCGTCGATCCCTCCGACACGACCTCCGGCCTCGTCACCAAGTCCCAGTTGGTCAAGGGCACCTGGATCTCGACGAACCCCGCGACCGCGGCGACGCAGGTCCTCGTTACGACCGCCTACGCCTCCCAGGAGGGACTGAAGGTGGACCAGTCCCTGACCATCAATTCGGTGAAGTACCAGATCGTCGGTCTGGTGAATCCCACGCTCACCGGCGACGTCTCGGACATCTACTTCAGTCTCGCCAACCTGCAGTCGCTCTCGACCAACCAGAACCGTATCAACGAGGTCCTCGTCTCGGTCGCCAACGCGAAGGACGTCAACTCCGTGGCCAAGGCCATCAAGGGCGAGCTGCCCGGTGCGACCGTGCTGACGTCTAAGTCGCTGGCCGATCAGGTGACGGGCAGTCTGACCAACGCGCGCAAGCTCGCCAACGACCTGGGCGGCGCGCTGGCGGTCGTGGTCCTGCTCGCCGCGTTCCTGATCGCCGGATTGCTCACGCTGTCCAGCGTGTCCAAGCGGGTGCGTGAGATCGGGTCGCTGCGCGCCATCGGCTGGTCCCGCGGCCGTGTCGTGCGCCAGATCATGGCCGAGACGCTCGGCATCGGCGTGCTGGGCGGCGTCGTGGGGATCGGCATCGGCGTGGTCATCTGCCTCATCATCGGGGCCGTCGGACCGGCCCTCAGCGTGTCGAGCACCGGACTGGCCGTCGGCGCCTCCACCGTCAGCAATCTCCTGCACCAGACGACGTCGGCCACCGTGGCGACGACGGTCCACCTCACGGCGCCGATTCGCGTGCTGACCATCGTGATCGCCTTCGTGTGCGGCCTGCTCGGCGGCGTCATCGCCGGAGCCGCCGGCGGTTGGCGCGCGGCTCGACTTTCACCCGCTTCGGCTCTCCGAGACCTCGGATGAGTTTCACGACGAGAGCAAGGACAACACTATGACCGAGACCTCCACGGTCGACAGCGCCGGTTCGGCACCGGGGTCGGCCCTGTATGAACTGCGTGCGGTGACTCGCACCTTCGCCAAGGGCAGCGTCGCCGTGCAGGCGCTACGGGGCATTGACCTCGATATCGCCCGCGGCGAGATGCTGGTCCTCGAGGGCCCGAGCGGCTCGGGCAAGTCGACGCTGCTCCAGCTGCTCGGTGCGCTCGACACGCCCACGTCGGGCCAGATCAGGTTCGCCGGGCGATCCCTCGAGAACGAGCCTGACCAGGTCTTGACCGAGATCCGCTCCAAGGAGATCGGCTTCGTCTTCCAGCAGTTCAACCTGATCCCGACGTTGAGCGCGGACGACAACGTGGCCATCGCCATGGTCCCGCGCGAGGCCTCGCGCGAGAAGCGTCAGGCCCGCGCCCAGGAGCTGTTGACGCAGGTCGGGCTGGAGCATCGATTCGGCCACCTTCCCTCGCGCCTCTCGGGCGGCGAGCAGCAGCGGGTAGCGATCGCGCGAGCCCTGGCCAATCGGCCCGAAGTGATCATCGCCGACGAACCGACGGGAAATCTCGACTCGGACAACGCCAAGGAGTTCATGGCGCTGCTCCATGACCTGCACCAGCGATCGGGCGTGACGATCATCATCGCCACGCACGACGAGGACATCGCGTCGACCACGCAGCGTCGCATTCGCCTGCGCGACGGTTCGATCCTGTCCGATACGAAGAACTAAGGTCCGCCTGCCCTCCTTGTGGGCCGACCATATAGTTGGGCCGTGAGTCCGCCCACCGACGTCGAGGGCATGATCCCGTTTCGCGAGTACGAGACGTGGTTCCGCGTGTTCGGTGACCTCTCGTGGCCCAAAGTGCCCCTCGTCGCCGCACACGGCGGTCCCGGCTGCAGCCACGACTACCTGGTGGCGTTGGCCGAATTGGCCGCGCAGGGCCGGGCCGTCGTCTTCTACGACCAGCTCGGCGGGGGCCGTTCGACCCACCTGCCCGAGCGGGGTGGGGATTTCTGGACCGTCGACCTCTTCCTTGAGGAGCTGGAGAACCTGCTCGTCACCCTCGGGATCGCAGAGCGCTACGACCTGCTCGGCCAATCCTGGGGCGGCATGCTCGGCGCCGAGCACGCGATCCGCCAGCCACCGGGCCTCAACGCCCTGGTTATCAGCAACTCGCCGGCCTCGATGGCGTTGTGGTCGAGCGAGGCCAAGAAGTTGCGGGCCCTGATGCCCACGGAGGTGGAGGCGGCGCTCGATTGTCATGAGGCCGACGGCACGACGAGCGACCCCGAATACCTCGCGGCGACCGCCGCCTACTACGACGAGCACGTCTGTCGCGTGGTGCCGAACCCGCCCGAGGTGGTGCGCATGTTCGAGCTGCTCGAGAGCGACCCCACGGTCTACAACACGATGAACGGTCCGAACGAATTCTTCTGCATCGGTACCTTGCGCGACTGGTCGGTCGTCGATCGCGTGCACAAGATCACGGCACCCACGCTGCTCGCCTCTGGCCGCTTCGACGAGGCGACCCCGGCGACGGTCCAGCCGTTCTTCGATGGCATCCCCGACGTGCGCTGGGAGATCTTCGAACAGTCGAGCCACATGCCCTTCGTGGAAGAGCCGACGCGTTACCTCAGCGTCGTCGAGACCTTCCTCGCCGAACACGACTAGGGGCACGGGGTGGTGGAACCGGTGTGCCTCGGTGGACAGGACCCGGAACGTGACCTAAAATTGCCTTGACGTGAGGCCGTGATGTTGGTGATCGGCGAGGGCCGGCGACCACACCAGAAAGGGCGACTCGTGAACGCTTTCCGGGGTTACCGCAGTCGGTGGGCCGTCGTGGCCGCTCTCGTCGCACCCCTGGTGCTCGCCGCGGTGCTCGTGCCGTTTCGCGGGTCCTTCGCCAACTCGGCCGCGGCCCTGGCGCTCATCGCGCTCGTCGCGGCGGTCGCCGTCGCGGGCAACCGTTTCGCCGGGGTGCTGGCCAGCCTCTCGTCGGCGCTGTGGTTCGATTTCTTCCTGACCCGGCCCTACGACCGTCTGGTGATCAGCCATCGCAACGACATCGAGACGACGGTGAGCATCCTGATCGTGGGCGTCATCGTGACGGAACTCGCGGCGCGCAGCCGCCATCACTTCAAGGCGGCGAACGAGGGGTCGAACTACGTCGAGATGATCCACGGCCTGGCCCTGCTCGCCGCCGGCACCGAGCCAATTGAGGGGGTCGTCGAGCGCGCCGTGGCCACCCTGCGCGAGCTGCTCGAGCTGCGCGACTGTCGTTTCGAACACGAACTGGTCGAGCCGCCGCTCGCGCGCATCGGCACCGACGGCGAGGTGCTGCACGTCGGACTGCTCTGGCCGGTGGAGAACATCGGGATCCCCGGTCCCGAGGCCGAGATCCTCGCGCAGTGGCGCGGCCGGGTGATGGGCCGCTTCGTGCTCACGCCGACGCCGGGCCAACCGGTGCCGTTGGAGCGGCGTGTCGTCGCGCTGTCGCTGGCCGAGCTAGTGGGTGCCGCACTCTACGAACGCCGTCCCGTCGCCTGAGGATCCGGCGATCGACGGTGGATGGGATCTAGGTGCCGCGCACGTTCGACGGGGGTAGCAGCGGCTGCTCGGCGACACGGGCCCACTCCACGCGCGGGCACGTGAAGCGCACGTGCAGGTCCTCGATGATGCTGTCGTAGTTGACGCGCCAACCAACGAAGTCGTTCCACGCCACGTCGTGGTCGGCGACGAGCGGTACCCCGCTACGGGCCAGGTGCTCGAGCACCAGGTCGAACTCGTGTCGGGTGATGGCGATCGGGATGTCGCGGGTGGGGTGCACGGGGTAGGGGACACGGAAGTAGTCGGCCAGGCGGCGCAGTGCGATCCAGCCCGAGCGGATGCACAGTCCCGCGACCGGTGACGGGGGGACGTCGACCGCGGAGTTGAAGATGGCCGCCGCGTCCAGGATCGTGGCGGCGGCGCCGACCCAGGTCTGGTTGGGATTGGGGGAGCGGTAGAAGTTGAGGATCGTCAGCGTGGTGTGGGTCTCGCCGACGTCGATGAACCACTGCTCCCATTCGAGCCAGAGCTTGTCGAGGGCCTCGTAGGACTTCACGCTCTGGGCCACCTCGAGCACGCCCCAGGGCGTGGCCGGCTCGCCGGCCCGCACCGAAAGCCGCGCGACGGAGAGTTCGCGCCGCTGGAAGGCCTGGTAGAGGGTCGGGATGAAGGCAATCAACAGGGCCAGCAGCGTGAGCCCGATGGCCGCCTCGAGGTAGCCGAGCGTGACCTGGAACCCGCCCCGGCCCGAGACCGTGCCCAGGGTGAAGAGCGAGGAGCCCGACGTCTCGAAGGCCAGGCTGAAGTTGGACGTCCCGGCGGCGACGAACCCGAAGCCGAACGCGATGACGCTCAGCGCCAGCCACATGGCCTGGTACGACAACAGGACGACTGACGCGAAGAGCGAGAGGACCCGGTCCTGGCCGAGGTACGAGGGCCGGGTCTTGGCGATGAGGCGAAAGACCGCGCCGATGGCCTTGGACACGAGTCGGCTGAGGCGGACGTTGGCCACGCGGGGTAGGAGGAATGTCCGAACTGCCGCGTCCAGCACCAGCAGTTCGAGCAGGAATCCCGCCACGCCCGCGAGCACCCGAACCCAGACGGCCACCTCGATCAGCCCCCGTCCGGCCGGTGGTCCTCGGGGGACGACGTGAGAGAGGGGTGCCGCTGCATGGCCAAGCAGGAAGTATACGAGGCCCCCTCGTGCATCGCTGGCGTCGCGGTCGTCGTGCGGCGCCGCCAGATTCGCGCCTTCGACGTCACATAGCATGCGATGGTGCGCACAACGACTGAAACCATCACGAATCCCTACCGCCTTCCCCGCACGGTCGTACCGTCGGCCTACCGACTGCGCCTCGACGTCGATCTCGACGGAGCGGCGTTCGCCGGATCGCTGGACATCGACGTCGAGTTCAACGAGTCGGTGAACTCGTTCGCCCTCAACGCGATCGAACTCGATGTCTCGACCGCGACGGTGCGCGTGGACGGTGCCGAGTTCGTCTCGAGCGCGCCGACGTTCGACGAGACGTACGAGACGGCCACCTTCGACTTCGCGAGCGACCTGCCCAAGGGGCGGGGCACTATCTCGCTGACCTTCACGGGCGTGCTGAACGACAAGCTGCGCGGCTTCTACCGCTCGACCTACGTCGACACCACTGGCGTGACCCGTCTCATCGCGACGACCCAGCTCGAGTCGACTGATGCCCGTCGGGCCTTCCCGTGCTGGGACGAGCCGGCCTTCAAGGCGACGTTCCAGGTGACCCTGGTGATCCCGCAGGAAATGGCGGCCTTCTCGAACACCACCGAACAGTCGTCGACGCCGCTCGGTGCTGGCCGTCGTGAGGTTGTCTTCGCCCAGACGATGGTCATGTCGACCTACCTCGTCGCCTTCGTCGTGGGACCCTTCGAGGCCACGGCGCCGACGTCGGTGCTCGGTACGCCGGTGCGCATCGTCTACCCGATTGGCAAAGGTCATCTCGTGGACTGGGCGATGGAGATCTCCGTGCACGCGCTCGAGTACTTCAGCGACTACTTTGCCATTCCTTACCCCGGCGACAAGGTCGACCTGCTCGCGATCCCCGACTTCGCCGCCGGCGCGATGGAGAACCTCGGTTGCGTCACCTTTCGAGAGAGCGAACTGCTCATCGATCCCTCGAGCGCGTCGCACGCCGAACTCGAACGGGTCGCGCTCGTCATCAACCACGAGTTGGCGCACATGTGGTTCGGCGACCTCGTCACCATGGATTGGTGGCAGGGCATCTGGCTGAACGAGGCCTTCGCGACGTTCATGGAATCGATCTGCACCGACCATTTCCGTCCCGAGTGGAAGAAGTGGGTCGGCTTCAACTCCTCGCGCGACGCGGCCTTCACGGTTGACGGTCAGCATTCGACTCGGCCGATCGAGTATGAGGTCGTCTCCCCCGACGACTGTCGAGGGATGTTCGACGTGCTGACCTACGAGAAGGGTTGCTCGGTGCTGAGGATGCTCGAGCAGTACCTCGGCGAATCGACGTTTCGCGACGGGATCCGGATCTACCTCCAGCGCCACGCCTACGCCAACACTGTCACCGCGGACCTCTGGTCGGCCCTCGAGGCGGCGTCGGGCGAACCGGTCGGCGACATCATGGATACTTGGATCCTCCAGGGCGGCTACCCGTTGCTCACCGTGACGGGAACGACCGTCTCGCAGGAGCCTTTCGCTTACGCCAAAGCCAAGGGGGAGTCGAACATCGGTTCTAGATGGCGGGTCCCGGTGATCACGCGCTCCCTCGATAACGCGTCGACCGACACCTTCCTGCTCATCGAATCCGCCCAGAAGGTCGCGATCGATGACACGACCATCGTCAATGCTGGCGGGTCCGGCTTCTACCGCACCACGTACTCGGGCGAGCACCTGAGGGTCATCGCGAATCGGCTGCATGAGCTCGACGAGATCGAACGGGCGGTCCTATTCTCGGACACCTGGGCGTCGATCCTGGTCGGTCGGGCCCCGTTCGAGGACCTGTTCACCCTCGCGCGAGGCCTCGAGCCTCTGGACGAGCCGACCGCGTGGAGCGTGGTGGCGACGGCCGCCCGCCTGGCCGATCGATTCCTTGACGACGACGGACGTGACGCGCTGGCGCAGGTGGTCAGTCAGCTCCTCGGGCCGGTGCTGTCGCGGCTCGGTATCACTCCGATCGCCGGCGAGTCGTCACAGGCCGGTGAGTTACGCGCGGTGGCCTTCGCCTCGTTGGGGCTGGTCGGCCGTGACACCCAGGTCATCGACGAGGCGACCAGGCGATTCGACGCGAACAGCGTGACGGGCGACCTCGCGGACGCCATTGTCTCTATCACGATGCGCCAGGGTCGTGCGGGCGACGTGGCCATCTGCGAAGAACGGCGCGCGTCGGCCACGACCCCCCAGGATGAGCTGCGCTACCTCTACGCTCCTGCGAGCTCCGTCGACCCGGCCGTCGTGCTTGACGCCTACGAGCGGGCTTTCACCACCGTGCGCACTCAGGACGCCCCGTACCTGCTCGGATCATTGGTTCGCAACCGCGTAGCTGGTCCCCAGGTATGGCACCTCGTGACCGCCCGCTGGCACGAGGTCGAGGAGAGATTCCCCGAGCGTTCGCCGATTGCCATCGTCGCGGGTGTGCTGACCTTCATGACGGATCCGGCGCTCGCCAGAGAGGTTCGCCAGTTTCACGAGTCCCATCCGGTGTCCGTGGGCCAGCAGCAGGTGGCACAGATCCTGGATCTGATGGACCTTAACGTCGACGTCGCCCAGCGAAACGTCGCCACGCTCGCCACACGACTTCGAAGCGCCTTCGGCGCCTCGTCAGAGACCTGACACCAACTCGGTTCCGCGTCGTCGATCTCGGATTGCGAGCACCGGTCTAATCGGTCGTCCTACTGCGAATCGCCCTGGTACCCCGCGCTCTGGAGCATCCGGCGCAGATCGACCACCACCTGGGTGTCCACGTCCTTATGCTTAGGACGCTCGAAGGTCTCCGTCTCGGCTCCAATAGTCACTACATATTTGCCGTCGTGACTCTCGTCGACTGAGCCCACGACCTCGAGCAGGGACAGCACGTCTAGCCACTCGATGTTGTGGCTCACGGGATGGCGGGAGATCTTTTCGAGTGTGTCGCGGTGATGGTTGTTCAGATGAGCGTGTTCCGGTTCCACCATCGTCAACTCCTCGTACTCTCGTTGATTCATCGTAACCCTGCCATCGGCACGAGACTCACGGTGAGCGCCGGCCGATCGCCCTAGAGCTCGTCGACGGTCAGTTCGGCGGCCGGGTCGGCCTCAAGTCGTTCGTCGGGGATCTCGCGGCCGCTACGGATGGAACGGCCGTAGGTCCCGTCGTCCAAGCGTCGCTGCGCCCTCTCGATGGCGTCGAGGCGTTCGCGCAGTCCCCGGGCGACCGCCTCGGCCTCCTGCTGGGCCACGAGGGGTTCGGCCGGATCGGTCATGTCACCCTGCTCCGTGGAACTCGCCCTCTCGGCATTCGCGTCTGCGGTGGTCTGGCGGAGAAGTTCGTTGATTCGTTCATGTTCGGCGCGAAGTCGTTCGCGCGCGGTGTTGTCGTCCATGGCATCTCCTGTTCACGTCACGCCATTGCCGAGGCTATCGGCAATGGCGTGACGCAGACTCTGAGGGAGCAGAGGTTCGCACCTCTTAAGCCGCAGTGGGGACGTGGCTCTCGTCCGAACGTACGTCGAGGGTCATGGCCCGACTCAGCACGTCGGCGATCGTCCCGGCCAGGTGGAACGTCATGGCGTCTCGCACCTCCTCGGGTACGTCCTCGAGGTCCGGACCGTTGCGTTCGGGCAGCACGACCTCGGTCAGCCCGGCGCGATGGGCGGCCAAGACCTTCTGCTTCACACCGCCGATCGGCAGGACCCGGCCCTGCAGCGTCACTTCGCCGGTCATACCCACGACCGATCGCACCGGTTCGGCGCGCAGCAGGCTCACCAGCGCCGTGGTCATCGTGACGCCGGCTGATGGACCGTCCTTGGGCACGGCGCCGGCCGGTACGTGGAGGTGGAACCTCTTGCCCGTGAACGCCGTCGGCGCGATGCCCAGTGCCCCGGCGTGGCTTCGCACGTAGGACATCGCGATCTCGGCCGACTCCTTCATCACGTCGCCGAGTTGACCGGTCAAGGTCAGGCCCTCGGGCCCGTCGGCGACGCTTGCTTCGACGAACAACACGTCGCCACCGGCCCCGGTCACCGCGAGTCCGGTCGCGACACCAGGCACGCTGGTGCGCTCGGCCGGTTCAAAGTAGAAGCGGGGCCGCCCCAGCCAGTTGCGCAGGTCCGCCGCGTTGACCGCGACGGGGGCCTCTCGCTCGCCGGCCGCCAGCTTGGTCGCCACCTTGCGCAAGAGCCGCCCGATTTCGCGTTCGAGGTTGCGCACGCCCGCTTCGCGCGTGTAGTCGGCTACGATGGTGCGCAGCGCCCCGTCGTCGATGGCGACCTCGTCGTCGCGTAGCGCCGCGCGGGCCAGCTGACGGCCCACGAGGTGGTGGCGGGCGATCGCCACCTTTTCAGTTTCGGTGTAGCCGTCGAGACGGATGACCTCCATGCGGTCGAGCAGCGCCGAAGGGATGGTGTCGACGACGTTGGCCGTGGCTACGAACATCACCCGGGAGAGGTCGAGGTCGACCTCGAGGTAGTGGTCGCGGAACGTGTGGTTCTGCGCCGGGTCCAGTACCTCGAGCAACGCCGACGAGGGGTCGCCCCGGTAGTCCGCACCGATCTTGTCGACCTCGTCGAGCACGATGACCGGGTTCATGGTGCCAGCCTCGC
Organism: Acidimicrobiales bacterium; assembly: GCA_050010495.1. Classification (GTDB taxonomy): domain Bacteria; phylum Actinomycetota; class Acidimicrobiia; order Acidimicrobiales; family RAAP-2; genus RAAP-2. The sequence continues at coordinate 20,045 of JBEKKW010000009.1, read as the reverse complement.
GCAAGGCCCGCACCAGGCGACCGGGCTGGGCGCCGACGTAGGTGCGCCGGTGGCCCCGGATCTCGGCTTCGTCGCGGATCCCACCCAGGGCGACCCGCACGAACTTGCGCCCGAGCGCGGTGGCGATGGACTGACCGAGCGAGGTCTTGCCCACCCCGGGAGGACCGACGAGGGCGAGGATCGCGCCCGATCCCCGCCCGTCCACGGGCGCGAGGCCGCGCTCGGCCTGCAGTTTCTTGACGGCGAGATGCTCCAGGATGCGGTCCTTGACGTCCTCGAGCCCGTCGTGATCGGCGTCGAGGATGGACGTCGCCTCGGCGATGTCGATGCGGTCCTCCGATTCGACGCCCCAGGGTATCTCCAACACCGTGTCGAGCCACGTGCGGATCCAACCCGTCTCGGGGCTCTGGTCGCTGGTGCGTTCCAGCTTGTCGACCTCGCGCAGCAGGGCCGCGCGCACGTGGTCGGGCAGGTCGCGCTCGGCGACCTTCGTGCGGTAGTCGTCGGGGTCGGTCTCGTCCCCGTCGCCGAGTTGGCCCAGTTCCTTCTTGATCGCCTCGAGCTGTCGACGCAAGAGGAACTCGCGCTGGGTCTTCTCCATGCCCTCTTCGACGTCGTTCTTGATCCGTTCGCGCAGCGTCAGGTCGGCGAGCACATCGCGGGCCCAGCCGAGCACGAGGCGCAGCCTCACCTCGACGTCGATGGTCTCGAGCACTTCGACCTTCTGGGAGAGCGAGAGGTCGGGGGAGTAGCCCGCGACGTCGGCCAGCTGGCCCGGTTCGGTGATGTCGCGTAGTTGGGCGGCCACCTGGCGCGCCCCGCGGCTCAGCAGGATGTTCTCGAGTACCGCGCGATACTCCCGGGCCAGTTCCAGGGTGGCCGCAGTGACCTCGCCCTCCTCGATGGGCTCGGCCTCCACCCACAGCGCGTCACCGGTGCCGGGTACGCCGGTGCCGATCGTCGCGCGCCGGTCGCCGCGGATCGCGATCGCCTCGAGCCCGCCCGGCAGGGCCCCCTTTTCGAGCACCTCGGCGATCACGCCGACGTTGGCGTAGCGACCCTCGATGTGCGGTACCAGCAAGAGGTGGCCGCCGGCCGATCGCGCGGCCTCGACGGCCGCTCGGGCCTCGGGCGATTCGAGCGCCATGGAAAAGACCATGCCCGGCAGGACGACCCCTGACTTGAGGGGGAGGAGGGGAAGCGTTACGTTCTCGTTGGTCATCGTCGTTCCTTCTCAAGGGTTCGAATGGACCTATACGGCCGCTACTGCGGCCGTTGGGCCCATCCCCGTCTGGCCCGCCCCGTAGATGGGACCGACCCCGACGGCCGAATGAGAGTTCGGGACGTCAATTATAACGGGCGCGATCGGGATTCTGGCACTCGAAGCTAGAGAGTGCCAGAGCCGTGAAGGGCCGAAATGTCCTGATATTACGGGGTTTCGTCGGCCGGTTCGCCTGTCACGGGGCGGTGCCTAGGGCCTGCCGGGCCCCGCTCTCACGTTGGCGACGCCCACATTCGCCATGACCGTGCAGGTCGACAGCCGTCGCGAGCCGAGTGGGAGGGTGAAACTCGAGGGCGAGTCGAAACTGAGCCGGATGGTGTCCGCGACTTTGGCGCGACACGTCGAGGGCGGCTGGTAGGTGGACGTGGGATTGATCAACAGTGCGACGCTGGCCACGCCACCATGGGCCGCCAGCGTCACGAAGCCGTTTCCGATCGGGTTGTTGACCGCGGTCACGGGAGGGCCCACGTACGAAGAGTCGGCGCTGAGCAGACGCGCCGTCGGCGTCCCGTCGAGGTAACACCGCGTGTCGCTGGTGTTGGTGAAGTCCACGTACGTGTATCGCAGGCCGCCGGACTTGACGTGGCGCAGGCTGACCTTTACCCGCTGCTTGGTGCAGATGGACAGTCCTCGGTACCGTCCGGCCGGGAGCGGGGGCAGCAAGTGCCACGTTCGGCTGTTGTCCGTCACGTACATCGGCCCCTGGAACACCTGATAGATCGACGAGGTCGGTCCGTAATTAGACACCGACCCCGGCGAGCCACTGGTGTAGCCGAGCACGCGGTCGGCCCGCCAGGTCGTGCCCCCGTCGGTACTGGTCATGAGCCCGCCGGCGGGGTTCATCATGGCGGCGTAGAGGGTGGAGTCGTCTGCGTTGAAGAAAAGGTACGCCGGCGTCCCGCCGAGATTGCCCACGATGTTGCGTTGGGCCGTGTCATCGACGACGGTCGACCAGCTCACGCCGCCGTCGATGGAGCGAAAGATCTTGGCGGTGCCGTGGTACATCCCCCCGTCGAGGAAGCATGAGAGCAGCCACTGACCGTCGCTGGCGACGATGAGTTGTTCAATCATGAGTTGGGCGCAGGGGTTCGAGAGTGGCACCCACGATCGTCCGTCGTCGTGCGAGATGATCAGTGACGTCGGGGTGGAGAGGTTGTCGCTGTCTAAGTTGACGATTTCGGTCGAGTCGGGCGCCACCGCCAACAGGGCCGCGTCCCACCTGAAGTCTCGCCGGGTGTCGGGTATCAAACTGGAGCGTTCGGGACGCGTCGTACCGGCGACGTACTCGTTGAGTCGACTGTGGCAGAGAAGGGTCTTCGATCCGTGCGGCGTGCGACAGGTGGTGGTCACGATGCTGGCCGCCGAACCGACGACGCCGTAACCCGACGAACTGTCGCGGTCGGCGACCTTGCTCCACGTGAGGCCGGCGTCACTCGTGACGTAGATCGATCCACTGGGTCCGTCGACGTATCCGACGTCGCGATTGACGAAGTAGAGGAAGGGGTCGCTGTCGACGGTGCTGAAGTCGCTGAAGATCGGATAGCGTTCGTCGTCGCTCGGGATCTCCCCGCGCACCGTCCAGGTCCTGGCGAGGTTGGTCGTGCGCACGAGGTAGTAGCGGTAGCGATCGTGACCGAGCGACTGGCTGGCGAGGGCGTAACCCAGCGCGGGCGAGAGCATGTCGACCTGGTCGAGCTGGGTGGAGGCGCCGAAGGTAGTGTTGGTGAGCAGAGTCCCAGGACGTACGTGCGGGATCGACGCACTACTCGCGCCGGAACTCCGTCCAAAGACCGAAAGTGCCGGCACGACGACCAAGGCCAACAGGATTGCCGTTACGTGACGCCATTTCATGTGTCGATCGTATCGATGCCGGTCGACACCGGGGGGCCGTCGACTTGCCAGGATTTGGCGAAGACCGCGTTCGTCAGAGGACCAGAACAGGAATCGATAACGAGATTGGTGCGTAGTGGCGGCGCATAATGCCACGACGAGCACCTAGAAGACCAAAGTGTCCCACACCGAAGTCGGCTTGGTTCATGACCGAGTGGCGATGTGGTACCCATTGGCGTGTTTGAATGGTTTCGGCGATCAATCGTGATGTCGCGTCTCAAAGGTTGTGCTGAGGTCGTGCCGGAACAGAACTACTGTCTAAAAGTTGTCTGAAAATCCAATCATGCTCCCGTAGCTCAGGGGATAGAGCAATGGTTTCCTAAACCGTGTGCGCAGGTTCGAATCCTGCCGGGGGCACCAAGTGACGGTTACGGCGACATCGCGGGACAACCGACGTCACCTACGTCGATCGTCAGGATGCGCGACGACGGGCCCGGCGTGCGCCCACTGCTCGGCTTGAGAAATCCGTCGAGCCGTCCCTCGCCCGTTTTCACGAACCAGGCGCCGCCCTGCTCGGTTGAGGTCCGCAAGGACGTGCCGTAGATCGCCCGGGCTCGGGCCAGGGTGTCGCCGAGAACGAGTCCGCCCGACGTGCGTCCCGCGGGTTTCGTGCCCGGGCCGAGTGAGAGGCCTACCAGTCGATCGTCGTTGAAGTACGCAATCAGTGCGTGCCAGATCGCCATCGCATCGACGCCGCAGTTTTCTATGCCGGGTGTCGGCGCCAGGGCCATCGACGGCTCTCCGAGCACGTGTTCCAATGACGCTACGGCCGTCGTCTCGCGGACGCCGAGGTGAGCGATACTCGTTCCGTTGCCGGCGAGCACCAGAGCGGGTCCCGAGTCGGCTCCCGACGTTGCTGGGGGACAAAGGGCTAGAGCGGCCACCACCGTCACGGTGGCCAGCCAGCGATGACGCATGATTGCTCCCATGTCTTGATTATTCACCCTGACTCACTGTCCTTCTCGAGGCACCGCGAGAGAAGGGGCCCGTTGATGATACCGGCTCGTAGGGGCCAACCATGGAAGGGCCATACTTCCAGAGGGGGGGAGCCCGCGAGGAACGTGGAGGGTGGTGACTCACGTTGGCCGTTCGGATGACACGTTAAGGTTCACTCCGGGAGGAGTTCGTATGCAGGGGGCCCGTTACATTCGCCGGATCAAGGACGGCGCCGCGCCGTACCTGAAGCCCGACGAGACCGTCGACCGGGTCGTCGCGGCTCAGACCCTCAATCAGTTCGTCCAGATCCTTCCGATGGTGGTCATGGTGGTCGCCTTCGCCATCGTCAAGATCTTCTTCGACGTGACCAAGTCCTACATCATCCTGGGGCTGATCGTCTTGTTCGTGACCTTCCTCGTCGTGTCCAACAAGGTGGAGTACCGGTACGTGATCATCACCGATCGAACGGTCCTGCTCGTCGACGGGGGATACTACGGCACCAACCCCGGCCACCGGCTGCTCGCCCGGTTGCCGCTGGACGCCGGTTCTGGCGTTCCCTCGAAGAAGGGCACGAGATTCGACGGCCTCGGCGAGCGGCTCTACGTTCGATACTCGCTCGCGACGGACAGTGCGGCCTCCGCATCGGGGACCTAGCCGCGCTTTTCCAACGGGGAATCAGCGCGTCGACATCCGGTCGGCGATGGCGCATCTCTCTTGACACCACCTTCGGGTGTCGACCTCGCCAACGTCGGTGCGGGCCGGTGACGGTCTCTCCGACCACGTCGGTCTCAGACTTATGCTTTGCGGATGAAGACGCGTGCGGCGACGGACATTGCGTACGGCCAGATCGGCTTCGTGCTCTTCCTGGTCGTCTGCGTGGCGCTGCATCCCGGATTCGTGTTCAAGGCGAACGAGGGCGGGATGAGCAACTACGGCATCCATATCAAGACCGCGGCACCGTACACGTTGGCCCTAGGGCTGCCGGCCCTGCTCAGCTATCGAGCGGCACGACTCATCGGCGAACCTGACCCGATGGCCCGGCGATTCCAGAGGTTCCTTCGCGCCTACAGCCTCCTGCTCGCGTTGACGCTGCTGAGTACCTACATCTATTCGCTCAACGAGGCCTTGCGTGATGTGCACGTCGTGGTCGGCGCGGCGCTGATCATCCTCGAGACTGGCGGTGGCGTGTGGATGTACACAATGCCAAGCCACCGTCGAGGGGACGGCCTCATCCTGACGATTCTCCTCGTCGGCTTTGTCCTGGCCGCGCTGACGATCGTCGGGGTCCTGCACATCTTGTTCGTCACCCAAGTGGTGACGGGCGGTGCGTTCGCCTTCCTACTCGTGCACGCGACCCAGGGGCTGTGCGTATCGAGCATGACGACAGGGAGTGCGTCGGGCTAGGGGGTCTTAGCAGTTTCTCGGTACACAACGAAAGAGTCCGCCCGGTCCGACGGGTGTCAGACCGGGCGGACTCTTAAGTGAGGCTCAGTGTCCTACGGTATCCGCGACGACCACGCTGCCGATGTAGTCATCCATCTCCTTGTTGGAGAGGCGACTGGCGATGGCCCAGTAGTAGATCCCCAGGGAGAAGACCGCGATGACGGCGAGGTCGTAGTACAGCTTGAGGCGGCCGTCGCCACCGATCCAGACGGTCTGGAATCCGCGGATGCCGCCCATCATGGGGCCCGATCCGAAGCTCCCGAAGTACGAGATGATCCCCATGCCGATGAAGTAGGCCAGCACCCACTTGGCGGCGCCCCAGTCAATCTTGGGCTGGTGTGAATTGGAGTTTGTCGCTCGGGACAAGAACATCAGGGCGTAGCCAATGAGCAGCGCGAACATCAGGGTTGTGTAGGTCCCCCAACCGGCCCAGTACACGACAAAGCTCGCGAACACGAACGAGAGCGGCGTGAGCCACGCTGAACCTGGCAATGTGTACGTCCGGGCCATGTCGGGGTGGGACTTGCGGAATGCGCCCAGGGCCAGCGGCGCACTCGAGTACATGATGACGGACGCACCGGTGACGATGCCGACCAGCTTGCTCCAACTCGGGAAGGGCAGGAGGAAGAGCAGCCCGATGATCGAGGTGAACAAAACGGCGAACACCGGAATCTTGGTGCGCTGGTTGACCTTCTCGAAGGCTTCGGGAACGTAGCCGTTCTTCGAGAGACCGAAACCGATTCGCGACGCCGACGTCAAGTAAATGAGACCCGTGCCGGCCGGTGAGATGACCGCGTCAATGCGGAAGACCCAGGCCAGCCAGGCAATACCGGCCACCTTCGCGACCGTGTAGAACGGTGCGGCTTCAAGCGACGCGTCGCCGGTCAGACCGGCCCACGAGTGGTACATGTGCAGCGTGTGGGGGCTGAGCGCCGCGATGAAGGCGAACTGGGCCGCGATGTAGATGAGGGCGCCGACCAAGATCGACGTGATCACCGCTCGGGGAAGGTCGCGCTGGGGGTTCCTCGCCTCTCCTCCGAGTTGTACGGCCTGTTCGAATCCGAGCAGGGAGAACACGATGCCGGCGTTGGCCACCGCGTCCAAGACCGCGTGCATGCCACCCGTCGAGCCGGGGGTGAAGAAACCGCCACCGGCCTTGAAGTTACTGCCGTGGAAGTTGGCGAGGCACAGGGTGATGACCGCCACGACCGGGACGATGACCTTCCATGTCGTCATGGTCGTGTTGGTGTGGGCGAGCCAGCGGATGCCGATCAGGTTGACGATGACGAAGGCGATCATCAAGAGGACCGCGATCACGATGCCCGTTCCGGAGAGGGTGTTCGTGGCCGGCTTGTACCAACTAGAGGCCCACGATGCCGTCGACGTGTACTGGATCGTCGCCAGCACCTCGATCGGGGCCACCGAAGCGGCCTGCAGGTAAGCGAACCACCCGTAGGTCAAACCGGCGAAACTGCCGTAGGCGTAGTGCGGGAATCGACTGGTGCCTCCCGTCACCGGGAACATGCCACCGAGTTCGGCGTGCACCAGAGCTAGCAGGATCACGATGACTGACGCGATGCCCCACGAAATCAGAGCCGCCGGACCCGCAATCGTCGTAGCCACCAATCCAGCGAAGAGCCAGCCTGATCCGATGATGGATCCTTCGGAGGCCCACGCAAGGCCCCAGAATCCGACATCTCGCTTTAGCCCATCAGCCGAAAGAGTCGACGTTGAACTGTCCATGTGTTTCTCCCCCAAACGATAGATTTACTTCTTGCGCGAAAGAATAGTACGGGTCGTACGTCGCGGTGCTGATATTTTTCACAAAAGATAAGGGTGTTTATCAGGGAGTAAGCCGCCCGTTGAGAAAGTGTGCACAAGGCGCAACGTTGTACCGCCGAGTACACGCTCGCGCCACACTCGTGGTCTCGATGACATCGCGCTCGCCGCGCGTGGGGACACGCACCGGTGTTGTCGTGTCGCCACGGCCGCACCACGAAACAGCGAGGGCGCCTGTAGGAGACGTCAATAGTCGTCAAAAAGAGAAGATCCCCTGCCGTTTTCTGGCAGGGGATCTTCTCTTGACGACCTACCTCGCTATTGAAGCCACTTGGGAATCAGCTGGACGATCGGATTCTTGACCACGTTCAACGGCGACTGATTCGCGTCCGTCGACGAGTAGATGGTCTTGGTGGGCACGGCGTACAGCGGGGCGCTGGTGCCGTTGGGGGGCAGTTGCGCGATCGCCAAGCCCGTCAGGCCCTGGTGGTTCCCGTCCGTGTAGCGCAGCGGCGTGATCGCCGGCGTCGAGAACGCCGTGTTCTCGAGCGTCTTGACGAAGCCGGCCCGCGTCACGTTGCGGCCTTCGGCCTTCAGGGCCTCCGCGAAGGCGACGGCGTAACCGGCGCCCGAGATCTCGTCTCCGTTCAGCACCGAGCTGGCGCTGAAGCCCGGGAAGTCCGCAGGGTCGGCCGCGAGGACCTTGCGCAGCCACGGGATCCACGGGTTGGTGGTGGAGTTGAGGGCCGGGAAGTAGTCCGTCGAAATCACTCCCGCTTCGAGGGGTGAGTTGACCGAGGACGGGTCCGAGCCGACGTTGGTGACGATCCACTGAGGCGTGTAGCCCAGCGCGTGGGCCGTCTCGAGGATTCCCGCCGTGAACGGGGGAGTGGCGAACAGCACGACGACCTGGGCCTTGTCGGCCTGCAGGGTTGACACGTCGGCCGTGATGTCACTCGTCGTTCCCGTGATGGCGTCGGCGGCGTTGTAGCTGAGGTCGTTGGCCGAGGCGACTTTGACGCCCCCGTCGGTCAGACCTTGGAAGCCGAAGCCGCCGACATCGTCGTTCTGTCCGATGAAGCCGACCGTCTGACCGGCGTAGTGAGTCCTGATGTAGCGGGCGAAGATCTTGCCCTCCACCACGTAACTGGGCTGGTAGCCGAACAGCATCGGGTACTTCGACGGCTGGTTCCAGGTAATGGAGCCCGAGTTGACGAACAACTGCGGGACGCCATTGGATTTCATGTAGCTGAGCACGCTCTCCTGCGGGGCCGTGCCCAGCGAGCCCACGGTGGCGAAGACGTGGTCTTGGGCGACGAGGGTCTGGGTGGCGCTGAGCGTCGTGGTGCTGGCGCCGGCGGTGCAGCCCAGTCCGTAGGAGGCCAGGTCGTAGCAGTCGTCGAGGCGGATGTACTTGATCTTGCGTCCGTTGACGCCGCCCTTGGAGTCGATGAACTTGAAGACCGCGTTGGCGGCGGCCGAAACGTTGGCGAAGACGTCGATGGGGCCGGAAAGCGGGACTGTCGCGCCGATGGTGATACTGGTGGCCGTTACTCCGGGAGTGGCCGGTGAGGCCCCCGCGTTACTGAGTAGTACGCCTGAAGACGCGACGCCGAGTGTCAGCGTCGCCGCTGACAGGATCGTGACGGAACGGCGAAGACGAAGTTTGAACATTTATTACCCCCCTGTTTAAATACCTCGGAGTAACTTACTGCACGGACTCGGTAGTTACCAGTCGCCCCCGGCGTTTCATGAGGCGCAAAAGTGGTGGCCAAACCCCGGCGATTCCCCGCGGCGCGAACATCATCGTGAGGATCAACAACGTGCCAAAGATGATGCCCTGCATGTTCGCGCCGAGGTTGGACGCGGGGTTGACGCCGGTGAGCGCGTTGATGTGGCTGACCAGGTTGGCGCTGAAGGAGTAGATGATGCCGCCGATGACGGCGCCGCTGAGAGTGCCGATCCCTCCGAGCACCATCAGGGTGAGCAGCGTGATCGAGAGGGTGAGCGGGAACGTCGAGGGCGTGACGGTCGCGTTGATCACCGAGTAGAGCGCGCCGCCTAGACCGGCAAAGGCCGCGGCGATCACGAAGGCCAGGCTGCGCGTCAAGGTCAGGTTGATGCCCATGAGTTCTGCGGCGACGTCGTTGTCGCGCACGAGTCGCATGGCTCGACCGGTGCGGCTGTGAAAGAGGTTGGCCATCACGAAGAACATCACCCCGGCGATCACCACCGCCAGGTCGGCCGTCCACTGCGCGTTGGCGTTGATGGTCGCGTTCGGGCCGCTGAAGAAGTGCAAGAACCACGAGGGGGTGGCCAGTTCGTTGAAGTAGAGCCCACCTTCGCCGCCGGTGACGGACGTGAAGTTCTGGGCCAGAGGTGTGATCGCCGCGGAGAAGGCCAACGTCATGCCCGCCAGGTAGGGCCCCCGCAGTCGCGTCGACGGGATGGCGATGATGAGCCCGCTGATCGCCCCCGTGATCATGGCGAAGATGAAGGTGAATATCAGCGGCGTCGAGTTGTGGTGGTGGGCCCAGATCCCCGCGGTGTAGGCGCCCACCGCCATGAAGCCGGAGTTGCCGAGCGAGATCTGCCCGCTCCAGCCGATCAGCCAACTGAGGCCCAGGATGACGATGGTGATCGCGGCGCCGCCGGCCAACTGTGAATCGGCCACGGCCGGCAGAAAGAGCGTGATGACCAGCACCAGGATCGTCAGGGCCAGCACGCAGATGATGCGCGAGTGCGTCGTCTGTTGGGTTCGAAACGTCCGCAGCCAGCCCACTAGACCCTCCGTCCCACGTTCTTGGTGAAGATGCCCTGGGGGCGGATCATTAGGGCGACGACCAGGATGATGATGCCACCGAGTGGCGCCAGCGTCGCCGACCAGTAGTAGAGGATGAACTGCTCCGCGAGGCCGATCAGGAGGCCGCCCGTGATCGCCCCGATCGGTGATTCGAGGCCGCCGACGGCCGCGGCGATGAAGCCGGCGACGAAGAGGCCGTCCATGTCGGCGGGAAAGAGTCCGAAGGTACCGGACGCGACGATGACGGCCGCGACCGCGCCGACCCCGGACGCGAGTATCCAGCCAATGGTGAGCATGCGCCCCACCCGCACGCCGAGCAGTCGGGCCACTTCGGGCGCCAGCGCCGACGCCCGCAACTGCAGGCCGAGCTTGGTGAAACGAAACAGTACGGCGATCGAGAGCATGATGGCGACCGCGAGGATCACCTGGAAGATGACGAAGGGAGAGACCAGGATGACCTGGCCGTTGGAGGCGTGGAAGTAAATCTGGGAGAAGGGCGAGGTGATGTTGCGCGTCGTACCGGTCCAGATCCCGGCCGCGAGCGCCTCGATCACGCCGAGGAAGCCGACCATCACGACGATGGGGTTGATCTCCGGTTTGCCGTAGAGGGGACGGATGAGGACCCGTTCGGCCAGTCCGCCGAAGGCCATGCCCACGCAGATCGAGATGATGACGCACCACCAGTAGGGCACGCCCCGGTCGATCTGCGTCATGCCGACGTAGGTCGCGAACATGGCCATCGCGCCCTGGGCGAAGTTGAGCACGTGCGTCGACTGCCAGATGATGACGAGGCTGAGGGCCACCAGCGAGTAGAGCAACCCCTGGGCCAGGCCGGAGAAGATGTTGTGCATGAAGGGAGAGGCCAGGAAGTCCGACATCACTGCACCAGTCCCAGGTAGTAGCGGCGCAGGTCCGCGTCGTTGGCCACCGCGGCGGCCTCGTCGCTCGCCACGACGGTACCGAGGTGCAACACGACCGCGTGATGGGCGATGCGCAGCGCGCTCTTGGCATTTTGCTCCACCAGGATGACGGTGAGGTTCTGTGACGCGCAGAGCTGGTGGATCGTCTTCATCAGTTCGGCCGTGACCTGGGGGGCGAGGCCGAGCGAGGGCTCGTCCAAGAGCAGGACCTGCGGTTGGGCGATCAGGGCCCGGGCCATGGCCAGCATCTGGCGTTCCCCACCCGAGAGCGTCGCGCAGTACTTCTTGCGCCGTTCGCCCAGCGCCGGAAACTGTCGGTACTGGGCTTCGAGGCCCTCGGCGATGTCGACCTTGCTCGCCAGAGCCCCCAGTCTCAGGTTCTCCTCGATCGTCAGTTCCGCGATGACCCCGCGACCTTCGGGCACGTGGCTCACCCCGAGGCGAGCGATGTTCTCGGTCGCCATGCGCACCAGCGAACGATTCCCCAAGTAGATGTCCCCGCCCCGGGGCGTCACCAGCCCCGAGATCGCGCGCAGCAGCGTCGTCTTGCCCGCACCGTTGGCGCCGAGCACCGCCGTCACCTGACCGGGCGCCGCCTCGAAGCTCACGTCACGCAGCGCCTTGACGGCGCCGTAGCTGACGCTCAGATGCTCGACCCGGATCATTCGTCGATGCCGAGGTAGGCCGCGAGGACGTCGGCGTTGGAACTGATCTCGTTCGGCGGGCCCGTGGCGATGACCTGGCCGAAGTTGAGCACGATCAGCTGGTGCACGAGCGGCATGACGAAGTCCATGTTGTGCTCGACGAGCAGCACGCTCATGGACGCGCGCAGTTCGGTGATCAGCCGGGCGAACTCCTCGAGTTCATGCTCGTCGAGGCCCGACGCCGGTTCGTCCAGCATCAGCAGCGTCGGGTGGCTCATCAAGGCTCGCGCCAGCGACACCTTCTTCGAGATGCCGTAGGGGATGCCTCCGGGTAGGGCCCCGGCGAACCTCGCGATCCCCAGGTGCTCCAGTTGGGCCATCGCCTCGCCGCGCAGTTCCCTCTCGATCCGCAGTCCCCTCGGCAGTCCCACGATCGAGGTCAAGAGGCTGTCGCCGAAACGGCTGTGCGCGCCGGCCATCACGTTCTCGAGCACGCTCAGGTGCGGGAAGAGGCCCACTCCCTGCAAGGTCCGTGCGACGCCGTGTCGGGCGAGCTGGGAAGGGCGCAGCGCGCCGTGGCCCGAGGCGGGGAACGTGACCGAGCCCGACGTCGGCTTCTGGAAGCCGCAGGCGACATTGAAGGCCGTCGTCTTGCCCGCGCCGTTGGGACCGATCAGGCCGACGATCTCGTTCTCGTAGACGCGAAAGGAGACGTCGTTGAGGGCGAGCAGCCCGCCGAAGCTCACGCTGACGCCACTCAGTTCGATCGTGATGGCGCGCGTCGTCGTTTCGGACATAGTGGGGCCTAAACTACTCGTGAAAATCTCGCAGAACCCGTCTGGCCCGACGGCGCCGCAGCGTTGCTAGAAATAGTCCTCGCCCAGTTCGTCGCTCCACGACGCGACGCGCAACTCGCCTCGAGGGACGCTCCAACGAAAGACCGGTTTGATGTCGAGCACCGGGGTCCCGTCGATGCCGTCGAGGCCGCGCACGCTGAAGGAGCGCTCCGCAATCGAGTCGATCGCGACGGTCGAGAGCAGCAGCCGATTGGGCCGGTCCTTGTTGCGCTGGGCGAAGATCCCCACGTCGGGCCATTGCGGGTTGCCGCGAGGGTGGCGATGCCAGGGCCCGGGCGGCACGTCCTCGGCCCAGTCGGCGAAGAAGACGATCTCGACGTGGCTGAACTCCTCGAGCCCCCGTAACGACTCCGCCGGCACGTCCTGGGCCAGTTCGACGGTGCTCACGACGTCGTCCCAGTTGTCGTCCAGGGCTTCGCTGCGATCGTTGTGTATGAAGGCGATGGCGCGAACGTGGTGGTCCATGTTGACAATCTACTTACGGGGTGTGGCGGCGCTATCGTGGCCTTTCGCAATGACGGAAGACCAATGGCGGAACTGACGTTCACATACGGCACCATGGCCGCGGGCAAGTCGACCCTGGCCCTGCAGTTGTGTTGGCAACTTCGAGAGGGACGAAGCGACGTCGCCCTGTGGACCTTCGGCGACCGCAGCGCCGAGGGAATGGTCACCAGTCGCATCGGTATCGAGGCCGAGGCCGAGGCTATCGAGCCGGGCAGCGACCTGAAGCAGGCCATGTCGCGCCTCTTTCGCAAGGGCGTCACCATCCTCGTCATCGACGAGGTCCAGTTCGCCAGCGTCGAGCAGATCGACGCCCTGGCGCGGCTGGTCGACGACCACGGCATCGACGTGCACGCCTTCGGACTCTCGGCCGACTTCCTGCTCAACATCTTCCCCGGTTCGGCCCGTCTCTTCTCGATCGCCGACTGGGCCCACGAGCTGCCGCTCACGTCGTCGTGCTGGTGCGGGCGAAAGGGCCGCTGCAACGCGCGCGTCGTCAATGGCGTCGTCGCTCGCGAGGGCGACCAGCTCTTCATGGGCAACGTGCACGAGGGCGAGGTCTACTACCAGGTGCTCTGTCGCACCCACTACCGCCTCGGCCAACTGTCGTCCGACACGGCTGTCGAAGGCTAGAAGAAGGCCTCGCAGAGCTCGTAGAGCTCGCGCGGCACGCGCCGCTGGCCGTGCGCGACCGTCGACAACGACTCGAGTTCCACGTCGTTGCCCCGCACGACGGGGATCATGCCGAACTTGCCCGCGACGACGGCGTCGTAGGCCGACGCGCCGACCCGGGTCGCCCATATGCGGTCGTACGCCGTCGGGCTGCCGCCGCGCTGGAGGTGGCCGAGCACGGTCGTGCGCACTTCGAATCCGCCGTACTCGTCGATCTTGGACGCGACGAACTGCCCGACGCCGCGCGTCGCGAGGCGCACGCCGCCGATGCCTTCGCTGGAGAACTCCGTGGTCTCGACGCCACCGACGGTGCCGAGGTTGATGCCCTCGGCCACGACGACGATGGAGAAGGCGCTGCGCGAACTGCGCCGCTTTACGAGGTGGGCGATGATCTGGTCCATCGTCATCGGGAACTCGGGTATGACGATGAGGTCGGCGCCGCCCGCGAGGCCCCCCATCGCGGCGACCCACCCGGTGGCCCGTCCCATCGTCTCGACGATCATCACGCGATGGTGTGACGCGGCGGTCGTGTAGAGCCGGTCGAGCGATTCGGCGACGATGCTCACCGCGGTGTCGAAGCCAATGCAGTAGTCCGTGCCGATGAGGTCGTTGTCGAGCGTCTTGGGCACGCCGACCACCGGTGCGTCGCGCTCGCTCAGCCAGTGCGAGATCCGCTGGGTGCCGTCGCCGCCGATGGCGATCAGCGCGTCGAGGTGCTCGTCGATGGCCTTGAGCACGTGCAGGCGACCGCCGGCTGGGCTGTCGAGGTCGTAGCGGGCCGTGCCGAGCAGGGTCCCGCCCTGGCCGACGATGCCGACGAGTTCGCCACTCGTGAGTTCTCGTCCCGTGAACTCGTTGGCCAGACCGGCCCAGCCGTTCTCGATGCCGATGACCTCGTGGCCGTCTCGAAAGGCCATCTGACCGATGCTGCGGATGGCCGCGTTCAGCCCCGGTGCGTCACCGCCTGCGGTCAGTACCCCAATGCGCATCGACTCGACCTCGTACGTGATTGTTCGTTGTACGTACTTTAGGTCATGGGACACGCGATCTTCGATGACCTCGCATCACGTCCCCGGGACTCGTGGCACTGCACAATGGTGTGATGGCCGCCGACCCTCCCGCGTCGATCGAAGATGATCTCACGCCTGAGTGCGCCAACCGGTTCGCGGTCTTCAGCGAGTGTCCCCACTGCGCCTCGGCCCTCACTCCCGAGCACGCTCACTTTCGCTGCACCACGTGCGGCTGGCGCGACAGCTGCTGCGACTAGGGCAAAGATTCGGCCCGGAACGCGAGAGTTTCGCAATATTTAACTTTCGCGGTTAGTTCTCATCACCATCCGTTCACTTGGGATTCCTAGGTTCTTCCTGGCTGTGGGTTCCAACGCGACGTCCGTCGTGGGGAACTCCACTGGGCCGTACACGCATCACTTTCTTTAGGAGGAAAGCTCAGGATGAACAAGACACTCAGGTCACTGGCGGCGGCGGCACTATCCGCAGCCGGATTGCTGGCCGTTGTATCCATGCCCGCGGGCGCGGCATCAAAATCGGTGACATGCTACGAGCTCAGCCCCAAGACCGACAAGCTGGTGACTCGTCACGTCCCCGCTCGCAAGGTCCACGGTCGAGTTTTGGCCGCTCGGTGCCCCAGTGGTTACTCGAGCCACAAGCCCGATCTCCAGGGCACCGGCAACCCCGGTGACATCGACCAGAAGGTACCTGGCGCGGTGGAACTGCAGATCAACGGTTCGTCCTTCGACGCTCCTGAGGTCGGTGCGACCACCAGCGGATCGACGGCCTACAGTGCTGGCGGCGACGTCACCTTTAGTTCGTACGCCGCTGCCGGGTCCGGCACCGGTCGCACGGCGATCACGTCCAACCCACCGACCGTCAACATCGGTTTCTCCGACCAGCCCATGACGCCGACCGCGGGAACGCTCCCGGCCGGCGCCACTGAGGCGAACTACGCGCAGGTCCCCTACATCTTGGGTGGCGCGGTCGTCGGTTATAACCTCGGCGCCGGTCTGGACAACCTGAAGTTGACGGCGGCCGAGATCGCCGCCATCTACAACGGGACGATCACCACGTGGTCCAACTCGCAGATCGTGGCTACCAACGGCGGCGCTTCGACGCCGATCGGGAAGGCCCTGACGAACCTGGGAACCAACAACGAGCCGCGCAACACGATCAAGGTCTTCTATCGCTCGGCCAGCTCCGGCACGACCTACGCCTTCACTGACTTCCTCAACCGGGCCGGAAGCTCCGGCATCACCGCGAGCGGCAACGTCATGGAAGGTTCTGGCAACAAGTGGGCCGCGACCAACATCAGCGGCGCCGCCAACAACGCGGCCATGGCCCAGGGTATCGTCAACACGCTCGGGTCGATCGGTTACGTGGAGTACAGCTACGTCCTCATCCCGGGCAACGACGCGATTCAGGTCGCCCAGCTCCAGGACAAGAACGGCGCCTGGCTTAGCCCGAGCCTCGCCAACATTGCCAACGCGGCGACCGCGGCCGGCTCGAGTATCACGCCCGACAGCTTCTCCATCGTCGACGAGCCCGGCACTAACGTCTGGCCCCTCGCGACTTATAGCTGGGCCATCGTCGCCAAGACACAGACGAGCGAGACGACCGGCGAAGCAGTGGTGAAGTACCTCGACTGGGAGACGCACTACGCCCAGGTGGTCGACGCGACGGCCAACGGCTACGTGCCGCTGCCCGCTGCGGTGGCCGCCTACGCCCGGGCCCAGCTCGAAACCGTGACCTACAACGGCACGGTGTTGTTGAACCAGAGTTCCTAACTAACAAGCCAATCAAGCGAGAAAGGTAGAGACGTCAACAGTGGTCCTGCTGCCTGACTTGCAACAGCACGACGAGGAAGTGGCGGAGTACAACTCCGCCACTTCCTCGCGTAGTTGGTACCACAACCTCCTGGTAGCCGTTGCCCTAGTGTTCACCCTGATCAGCGTGGCCTTCGTCGCCACGATCCTGTGGAGCTCGAGGTCGGCCTGGTCGAGCGTTAGCACCCTCATCGGAGGGCGGGGCTGGCAGTCGCCGACCGGCCCCTTCGGCGGGCTCGCGATGATCGTCGGCACCCTCGAGACCTCGATCATCGCCCTGGCGATCGCGGTGGTGATCGGGCTCGGCACGTCGATCGCCATCGTCTTTTTGATCCCGCGTCGCCTGCGCACCATCGTCGCGACCTGCGTCGAGCTGCTCGCGGCCGTGCCGAGCATCGTCTACGGCATCTGGGGCCTCCTGGTGTTGGCGCCGTTCATGCTCAACACCGTCGACCCCTGGCTCAACTCTTGGCCCCTCGCTCAGTACATCTTCGGCAGTCCCGGCCAGGAGTTCGGCACCTCGTTGCTGCTTGCGGCCATCGTGCTCGCGGTCATGATCCTGCCGACGTTCGTGGCCATCAGCCGCGAGGTCATCTCGGCAGTCCCGCAGGAACTCATGGAGGCGAGCCTGTCACTCGGGGCCACGCGCTGGCAGATGATCCGCGAGGTGGTATTGCCGACGGCCCGCATCGGGCTCTTCGGCGCGACCTTCCTGTCGCTCGCGCGCGCGACCGGCGAGACGGTTGCCGTGGCGCTGGTCGCCGGCGGCGTCGCCAACGTGCAGTTCCACCTGCTCTATCCAGGCACGTCGATCGCCTCGTGGATCGCCACTGAGTTCGGCGAGGCCCAGGGCAACGAGGTGGCGGCCCTGATGGCGTTGGGCATCCTGCTCATGGTCATCAGTTTCGCCCTCTCGCTCGTGAGCCGATGGCTGGTCAATCGCCAGCGCAAGGTATTGGCCATGGTATGACGAACATCGACGAGCTCACGCCGGTCGAGGACGGCCACGAGATGCGGGCCCTGATCCGGCGCACCTCGAACAACCAGCGGGCCCGAAGAGTCCTTATCTCGCGCGTCATGATGACGCTCTGCGCCGTGGCGATCGCCATCGCGATCGTGCCGCTGGCGCTGCTCGTCTACCAGTTGCTCCGTCGCGGGATACCGGTGCTCAGCACAACCTTCTTCACCAAGTTGCCCGAGTCGCCGAGCCTGACCGCCCCCAACGCCACCGGCGGCGTGTCCAACGCCATCATCGGCAGCCTGGCGCTCAACATCTACGCCTCGATGATGGCGATCCCCATCGGGGTGCTGGCCGGGGTCTACCTCGCCGAATCGAACTCGAAGCTCGCGTCGACCCTGCGCGTTATCGCCCAGACGATGGCCGGCGCCCCCTCGATCCTCATGGGTCTGTTCGCCTTCTCGCTCTTCGTCCAGGACATTAAAATCGGCTTCACCGCCATCGACGGTTCCTTCGCGCTGGCGGTGCTGATGCTGCCGGTGATCGCCATCTCGTCGGAGATCTCGGTGCGCAACGTCCCGAACACGCTGCGCGAGGCCGGACTGGCCCTGGGGGCCAAGCCCCACAAGATCTCGATGAAGGTGGTGCTGCCCTCGGCCCTCACGGGCATCGTGACCGGGGTGATCCTGGCGCTGTCGCGGGCCGTCGGCGAGACCGCGCCGGTACTTCTGGTGATCGGCGGCGGCTACCTCAACACCTGGAAGCCCCTGGACCCGGTGTCGGCGCTACCGCTCATGATCTATACCAACGCCAAGTCCGAATGGCCGAGCCTGCGCGCCGAGGTGTGGGGCATCGCCCTCGTGCTGGTCGTGGTGATCTTTGTTCTCAGTTTGGGAGCCCGACTCTGGGCGTCAAGAAAGCAGCAGGTGCGCAACTAATGGAGGAAATTGTGAGTGAGTTAACGGTCAACAGTCCCAAGCAGCCGGAAGCACCCAGTGCGCTGGGACCGGCAGCCATGAAACTGGACAACGTGGCCGTGTCGTTCCACGGACGAACGGCGGTGCGTGACGCGACCTTCGAGGTCACCAAGAACCGCGTCACCAGCCTCATCGGCCCTTCGGGGTCGGGCAAGACGACGCTGCTGCGCGCGCTCAACCGCCTGCACGACCTCACTCCGGGTACCAAGGTCTCGGGACGTATCACGCTCGAGGGCGAAGACATCTACCGCGGCAACATCACGGTGACTGAGCTTCGTTCGCGCGTGGGCATGGTCTTCCAGCGCCCCAACCCCTTCCCGACCATGTCAATCTACGACAACGCCGTCTCGGGCCTGCGCTTCAACGGCATCAAGAAGAAGGAGATCCTCGACGAGGCGGCCGAGACGTCGCTGCGCGCGGCAGCCCTGTGGGAAAGCGTGTCGAGCCGGCTGAAGGTGTCGGCCGGCCAGCTCTCCGGAGGGGAGCAGCAGCGCCTGTGCATCGCGCGGGCCCTGGCGCTGGACCCCGAGGTCCTATTGATGGACGAGCCGACGTCGGCGCTCGACCCCGTGGCGACATTGCGCATCGAGGAGCTCATGACGACTTTGAAGCAGCGCGTGACGGTGGTCATCGTGACGCACAACATGCAACAGGCCGCGCGCATCTCGGACGACTGCGCCTTCTTATTGATGGGCGAGGACCGGGCCGGCGAGCTGATCGAGTTCGGCCCGACCCAGAAGATCTTCAACGACCCGACCGACTCGCGCACCCTCGACTACACCCTGGGCCGCTTCGGCTGACGCGCCCGCCGGGCCGCGTGGCAAACTACCTGCGGCAGCTACTACGGGGGCGAGATGGGTGAAGAGTTGTGGCGTGAATCGGCCACGTCGCTGGCGGGATTGATCGCAAGCGGATCCGTCTCCTCGCGCGAAGTTGTCGAGTCCCATCTCGGGCGCATCGAGGACGTGAACCCCCACGTCAACGCGGTCGTCGAGGTCCGTCCCGACGAGGTGCTGGCCGCCGCCGACGCCGCCGATCGTCGCACGCTCTCAGGCGACACGCTCGGTCCGCTGCACGGGGTGCCCTTCACCATCAAGATCAGCCACGACGTCGCGGGCTACGCGACCAGCGAGGGCTGCGCGACGTTGAAGGACTTCATGGCGACCCAGGACGCGCCGACGGTGGCGCGCATGCGCGGAGCCGGTGCGGTGGCGCTCGCGCGCACCAACATGCCTGACCTCGGACTGCGGATGAACACCGAGTCGTCCCTCTACGGCGCGACCCATAATCCGTGGCGCCGCGGCTACACGGTCGGGGGCTCGTCCGGGGGAGAGGGGGCGGCGCTGGCGACGGGCATGAGCCCGATCGGGCTCGGCGGCGACATCGGGGGATCACTGCGCAGCCCGGCCTACGCGTGCGGCATCGCGTCGATCAAGCCCTCGCGGGGACGGGTCCCCGGCGTCAATCCGAGCGCCATCGTCGACCCCGGCCTCGACAGCCAGGTGATGGCCGTCTCGGGCGTGATGGCCCGGCGCGTCGAGGACGTG
>JBEKKW010000008.1:0-50644 GCA_050010495.1 Acidimicrobiales bacterium | reverse complement strand
GCCGGCGACATCGCGGTCGCGATCAACGAGGAGGACCAGACCATCGAGGTCACCTTCGAGTCGGTCGACGAGGGTGACGACACGCTCGAACTGACCCTGAGCAAGGAGTGGGCCGGCGGGCTCGCCATCGCCGTCACCCGCCTCGTGGACGCCGGGCGGCCGCTCTGCCCGCTCTGCGGCGGCCCGCTCGACCCCCGCGGCCACGACTGCCCCCGCACCAACGGCCACCGGCCCCCCATCCGCTAGGCCGCCGTGAACCGCGACGAGGAACGCACGCTCTTGGCCAAGGGTTCGATCGAGATCGAGGGCCGGGTGTCGGGCTCGTCCAACCAGGCCCTGCTCGTCACGGTGACGCTCGAGGGACAGAGCGCCCAGGCCTGCTACAAGGCCGAGGCCGGTGAACGGTCGCTCTGGGACTTCACCGACGGCCTGTGGCGACGCGAGGTCGCCGCCTACGAACTCGACGTGGCGCTGGGCACCGACCTCGTGCCGACCACGGTCGCCCGCGACGACGCCCCCTTCGGGGCCGGATCGCTGCAGTGGTGGGTCGACGACAACCTCGAGGACCACTACTTCACCCTCCGCGACGACCCCAACTTCCACGACTGGTTCGCCGCGCTGACGGCCTTCGACGTCGTGGCCAACAACGCCGACCGCAAGGCCGGGCACGTCCTCTACGACGAGTCCAGGCTCTGGGCGATCGACAACGGGCTCTGCTTCCACGAGCACGACAAGCTGCGCACCGTCATCTGGGAGTACGCCGGCACCGCGATCGACCGGGCGCTGCTCGCGCGACTCGAGCGGCTGGCCGGGGGCGGGACCGGCGAGCTGGCGACGTACCTGAGCCCGGGCGAACTGGCGGCGACCCAGTGGCGAGCCGGCGAGCTCGTCTCGAGCGGCCGTTACCCGATGCCCGACGAGGAGCGGGGCTGGCCGCCCTACCCCTGGCCGCTCATCTAGGGCAGCGCCACGAGGTCGCCCTCGAGATCGGGCACGCCCGACTCGAGCAGGATGAACGAGGCGAGCGCGCCGAGGCCAAAGAAGACGGCCGAGTACCAAAAGGCCGTGGCGTAGCCGTGCAGCACGGCCTGGGTCTTGTACGCGGCGGCGGCCGCTCCGCGCAGTGGCGGGTGGCTGTGACGCAGGGCGTTCATCGTCGCCGAGACCGCGATCGTGTTGAGCAGTGACGTGCCGACCGATCCACCGATCTGCTGGGTGGTGTTGACCATGGCCGACGCCGCCCCCGCGTCGCTCGCTCTGATCGCGGCGGTGGCGCTGGCCGTGGCCGGCGCGAAGATCAGGCCCAGCCCGAGGCCCGTCACGACGAGACCGGGCAGCACGTGACCGACGTAGTCGGCGTGGGTCGTGAGGCGCGTGAAGAGCACCGCGCCCATCATGCCCAGCAGCATCCCCGCCGGCACCAACGGCCGCGGCCCCACTTTGGCGAGCAGGCGCGCACTCGCGAGCGACGCCGAGAACGCGATCGCGAAGACCAGCGGCATGAACGCGACGCCGGTACGCAGCGGCGAATAGCCGAGCGTCGTCTGCAGGTAGTACGCGAGGAAGAGGAAGATGCCAAAGACCGCGATGCTCGTGATGAACAGCGCGATCAGCGAGCCTCCCCGCGTGCGGTTCATCACCAGGCGCAGCGGCAGCAGGGGGAACTTCGATCGCCGCTGCCACTGCACGAACAGGTAGAGCAGCGCGGCGCCGATCACCAGGCTGCCCCAGGTGATGTCGTCGGACCAGCTGGTGGAGACCGCGTGGCTCAGTCCGTAGACCACGAAGAAGAGCCCGCCGCTGCCGAGCAGGGTGCCGAGCACGTCCAGGCGGGTATGGCCCTCGCTCTTGCCCGGCGCGACGAAGATGATCACCCCGATGAGCGCAATGGCCGCGAAGAAGAGGTTGATGAAGAGGCACCAGCGCCACGACGCCCACTGGGTGAGCGCCCCGCCGAGCAGCAGGCCGATAGCCGCGCCCGACGCGCTGATGGCCCCGAAGATGGAGAAGGCCTTGGCCCGCTCCTTGGGGTCCTGGAAGGTCGTGGTCAACGTCGCCAGGGCCGCCGGAGCCAGGATCGCGCCGAAGCAGCCCTGGACGGCCCGGGCCGTCACCAGCATCGAGAAGCTGTGCGCCGCACCGCCGAACGCCGAGGCGACCGCGAACCCGGCCAGTCCGATATAGAGGGCGTTGCGCCGTCCCCAGAGGTCGCTCATGCGACCGCCCAGCAACAAGAGCGATCCGAAGGCCAGGGCGTAGGCGGTGATGACCCATTGGCGATTCGCGATCGAGAAGCTCAGCGCGAGCTGCGCACGCGGCAGCGCGATGTTGATCACCGTCGCGTCGAGCACCACCATCAACGACGCGATGCTCATCACCGCGAGGGTCCACCAACGGCGACTCGACGACGACACGGGAGGCAGGCTCATAGAGGTTGTCATACTAAAGACCCCGACCAGCGCGGCAACGCCCGACAGCGCATCGGCTCGAAACAGGCTCGAATGGGCAAATTTCGCTGCTACCCGCGAGCCTTGAGCGCCTCGATCAGGGCCGGCACCACCTTGTGCACGTCGCCCACGATGCCGAGGTCGGCGATCTGGAATATGGGGGCGTCGCTGTCCTTGTTGATCGCGACGATGTTCTTCGAGCCCTTCATGCCCACCATGTGCTGCGTGGCGCCGGAGATGCCGCACGCGATATAGACGGTCGGCTTGACGGTCTTGCCGGTCTGGCCGACCTGGTGCGAGTAGGGCACCCACCCGGCGTCGACGATCGCACGACTCGCGCCCGCAGCGCCGTTGAGCAACTTGGCGACCTCCTCGATCATCGCGTACTTTTCGGCGTCGCCCAGTCCCCGCCCGCCCGAGACCACGACGGCGGCCTCTTCGAGTTTGGGACCGGTGCGCTCCTCGACGTGGGACTGGACGATCACGGCCGAGCCGGTCGCACCGGTCTCGCCGATCGGCGCCTCGACGACCGCGGCGCTGGCACCGCCGGCCGATTCAGCCGCGAAGGACTTGGCCCGCACGACGAAGATCCCCGGGCCCTGGGCACCGAAACGGGCCTTGACGATCTGCGTGCCGCCGAAGGCCGGGTGCTCGCTCACCAGACCGCCGTCGTCGCTCAGTCCCGTGACGTTGGTGAGGACCGGTCGATCGAGGCGGGCCGAGAGACGGCCCGCGATGTCGCGTCCGTCGTAGCTCGAGGGGATGAGGATCGCGTCCGGTGCGCCCTGGGCCCCCACGAGTCCCGCGATCGCCGACGCGACCGGCACCCCGGGCAGGGACCCGTTCAGCGAACCGACGTGGTAGAGGGTGCTGGCCCCGTAGTCGCCCGCCTGGGCCGCCACGTCGTCGTCGCCCCACGTGATCGCCGAGACCGGCACCCCGTAGGTGCGCGCGTGGCTGAGCAGTTCGAGCGAGGCCGTGGTCAACGCCCCGTTGGACGGTTCGACGACGACCCAGAGTGAGGTAAGTGCCATGAATCTCCTAAAGGACCTTGATCGACTCGAGGAAGGCCACGATCTTCGCCGCCCCGTCGCCGTCGTCGACGTACTTCTCGCCGGCCTGACGCGACTCGGCCTTCTCGACCGAGACGATCTCCTGGCGCGCGCCGACGGGACCGACCTGGTCGGCGAGACCGAGGTCGTCGACGCTCAGCACGTCCACGGGCTTGGACTTGGCCGCCATGATCCCCTTGAAGGAGGCGTAACGAGGCTCGACGACGCCGGCGGTGACCGTGATGAGCGCCGGCAGGGGTGCCGTGATCTCGTCGTAGCCGGCCTCGGTCTGGCGGCTGACGTGGGCCGTCGTGCCCTCGATGGTGACCGACTTGGCGAAGGTGATCGAGGGCCAGCCGAGCAGCTCGGCCAGCTGCACGGGCGTGGTGCCGGTGTAGCCGTCGGACGACTCAGTGGCGGCCAGCACCAGGTCGGGGTTCACCCGATTGATGGCCGCCGCCAGGACCTTGGCCGTGCCGAGCGCGTCCGTGCCGCGCAGGGCCTCGTCGCTCACGATGATCGCCTTGGCGGCGCCCATCGCGAGCGCGTTGCGCACGCCGGCCAGCTCCGCGGCCGAACCCATCGACACGACGGTCACCTCGCCCTCGCCGGCCTTGTCGACCAACTGCAGCGCCATCTCGACGCCGTAAGTGTCGGCCTCGTCGAGGATCAACTTGCCCGAACGATCCAGGTAGTTCGAGCTGTCGAAGGACTGGGGGGCCGCGGGGTCAGGGATCTGCTTCACGCATACGACAACGTTCATGGTGCCAATCTATTGCATCGCCGATGGGCCGCCATCTGGCGACGTCGCCCGTACCAACGTCTGAACCAGGGCCGGTTCATCGGTGATGATGGCGTTGACGCCGTAGTCCCGCATGGCCGAGATGTCCTTCGTGGCGTTCACGGTCCACGTGTTGACCTCGAGGTCCAGCTCGCGCGCCAGCGCCATCGTCGAGGCGCTGAGGGTCTTGAAATGGGTGTGGATCGCGTCCAGTCCCAGCACGTGGGCCTTGGTCATGGCGTCGGCGATGTCGCCGTCACGTACCAGCCATCCGACGCGGATCTGCTCGTCGAAGGAGCGCACGACGGCACAGGTCGCGAGGTCGAAACACGAGACGATGACCCGCGGCGCCCAGTCGATCTCGCGCAGGCGGGTGACGACCTGGCGGGCCAACGACCCCGTCTCGTCGTAGGCCTCTCGGCGTCCACGCTCGTTCTTGATCTCGACGTTGACGAGCACCCCGTCGCAGGCGCCCATCGCCTCGTCGAGCGTAGGAACGTAGGCCGGCAACGCGTCGCGCGGCGACGCGGCGATCAGCAGCGAGCCGATGTCGGGATCGTGATGGACGACCAACGTGCCGTCCACGCAGCGACGAACGTCCAATTCGACGCCGTCGACGCCCAGCGCGACCGCCGCCGCGAAGGCTTGAACCGTGTTCTCACGCTCCACGGTGTGCAGCCCCCGATGGGCGTAGACAGCAATCACCGCTCAAGTGTGCCAGACATCGACGTCACCACTCGCGCGGCCACGCCACCCCGTACGGACCGCACGTCCTATCCCGCTGCGTCGGTCCGGTCCCGAGACGACCACCGTGAGCGCCCGGCGACAACAGGGACTCCCATCCCTCGCCGGGCCCGCGATGAGAGCCGCCCGCACGAGCGAAGCATGACGTGCACAACTATTCACTTCGCATCAAAGTGCATTGAGTACATCGATGTAATTCGACCGACTCGCTCGATGGGGCCTTTGGCAACGCGAGAGTGCGTCAAATTCCCTAATTCACCCTTGTTTTTGGCTACGGACTTCAGTAGCCTTTTGTTTCCCCCACATCGTTGTTTCTAGCCAAAAAATGCTGTGGATTTACCATACAAAGGATTTGCAATGTCGTTGATTTGGAATCGTACCCACGCTTGGGACGACGCTGACTGGCGGGCCCAGGCCGCCTGTCGCGACACTGAACCGGAACTCTTCTTTCCCATCGGCACCACGGGCATGGCCACCGATCAGATCGAGTCGGCCAAGCGCGTCTGTGACCACTGTGACGCCCAGAAGGCCTGTCTGGAGTTCGCGCTCGCGACCAACCAGGAGTCCGGGGTCTGGGGCGGCACCACCGAAGACGAGCGCCGCAAGCTGCGCAAGCAGTGGCTGGCCGCGCGTCGACGTAATTCGCTGAACTAGAGCCGGGCGGTCGTCGGGACCGCCACGCGCACGAACGTCCCCCCACCCTCCGAGGCGTCCTTGGAGTCCATGTCGATGGTGCCCTGGAGTTGGGTGCGGATGAGGTCGCGCACGATCGACAGTCCGAGGCTCGTGGGCAGGTCGAGCGAGAAATCCTGGCCGAGGCCGCGGCCGTTGTCGCGAATCTCGGCGATGGCATTGCCGTTCTCCTGGTAGAGGTTGAGCGTGACGACACCGACGTGCTCGTGGTCGTCGCCAAAATCGGTGAAGGCGTGCTCGACCGCGTTGGTCAACAGTTCGGCCAGCGCCACCGCGAGCGGCGTCGCCAGGTCGGTCGACAGGACCCCCAACTCGCCGTTGACGACAATCTCGACGGGGTGCAGGGCGAGGACGGTGTCCTCGACCAGCAGCACGAGCGAACGCACGATCTCGTCGAAGACCACCTCCTCGCCCGGCTCGCGCGAGAGCACCTCGTGCACGACGGCGATCGAACGGATGCGCCGCTCGGCCTCGAGCAGGGCCGTGCGCGTCTCCTCCTCGTCGCTTCGTCGCGCCTGCAGGCGCAGGAGCGACGAGATCGTCTGCAGGTTGTTCTTCACGCGGTGGTGCACCTCGCGCACCGCCGCCTCCTTGTTGAGCAGCACCCGGTCGAGCTGGCGCAGGTCCGACACGTCGCGCACCAGTGTCACGAGGCCCGTCACCGCGCCGTGCTCGAGCAGTGGCACGCAGTGAAAGACGATCGCCACGTCGTGGCCGACGTCGACCTCGTCCATCGCCGGGATGCCGAACTCCAGGGCCCGGTCCACGACGCGCACGTGCAGGCCCAGCTCGCTGAGCGAACGTCCCTCGGCCGGGGCGTAGATGCCGAGACGGTGCAGCGCGTTCGTGGCGTTGGGGGTGGCGAACTCGACGTGGCCCTCCCCGTCGATCAAGATGATGCCGTCGCCCACGCGGGGCATGCCCGGTCCGGCGACGTCGTCCTCGCGGTAGGGGAAGGTGGCGTCGGCGACCATGTCGCAGAGACGCTCGAAGACCGACAGGTAGGCCTTCTCGTACAGCGAGGCCGGACCGCGCAGGGGACCCTGCAGGCGCACCAGCACCGCGACGACGCGGCCCTCGAAGCGCACCGGCACGCACCAGACCGGCACCCGGTCCTCGACGTTGTCGACGACCGCCTCGCCCACGACCCGGGTCCCGCTCTCGCTGGCGAGGCGCACCAGGGGCCAGGTCTCGCTCGGCTGCAGGGTGCCCACGAGGTCGTCGTTGATCAGCGTCGAGCGGTTGTTGGGGCGCATCTGGCCGAGCACCACGAAGTGGTCGCCCCCGTCGGCGTCCGCGTCGTCGACCTTGGCCATGAGCAGCATGTCCGAGAAGGAGAGGTCAGCGAGCAGCGACCACGACACCGTGAGGCGCAGCAGGTGGTCGACGTCCCCCTGGAGCAGCGACGTGTGCGCCGACGCCAGCTCGGCCAACGTCGCCATCAGCTCGACCGCAACGGTACGAGTTGGCGACGGCGGGCGCTGTAGGAGGCCAGCTGGGTAACGCCGTGGGACTCGAGCAGGTCGGCGAGGTCGTCGGCGCGCTCGCCGACGCGCTCGAGCGAATGGGCGTCGCTGGCCGTGGTGAAGGTGACGCCCTGGGCGACCAGACGCTCGATGAGCCCCTCGGACGGGTACTGCTCGCCGACGGGCTTCTTCCACCCGGCCGAGGAACACTCGACGGAGAGGTCGGCACCCGCGGCCGCGCTAGCCATGAGGTCCCAGAACGGGGCCCGATCGCTGGCCTGGAATCCGGCGACCTTTATCAGGTCGACGTGGGCCAGGACGTCCACCGCGTTCGCCGCGGCCAACTCCTCGATGGCCACCGTGTAGTCGGCCCAGCACTGGTCGACGTCGCGCACCGTCCATTCGTGGAAGTGGGTGGGCACCTCGTAGTCGTCGAACTGCCAGGAGCCGAGCCAGTGCACCGAGCCGATCAGCACGTCGAAGGGGTACTGGGCGAGGATCGGCGACACGATGTCCATCTGATCCTTGTAGTAGTCGACCTCTAAGCCGATCTTGACGGGCAGTCCTTCGTCCTTGGCCCGCTGGGCCAGCTCGACGTAACGTTCGAGCGAGTTGCGCCCGTGCCAGTCGAGGTACTGCGCGAGCACCGGGCTCGTGGGCTCGTGGCCGAACTTCAGCCAGAACGGACCGACGGCCGAGACGACGTCGGCGAATCGGCTGGTGTGCTCGGTGAGGGCCACCTCGTCGACGCCGTGCGACGCCGCCTCGTCGCAATAGTCGGCGATCTGATCCAACTTGAACCAGACGGACGACTCCTCGTGGGGCCAGAGATGCAGGTGGTAGTCAAGCACGCAGGCGAGTCTCAGTTGGTGCCGAAGCCGACGACACGCTCGCTGGCGGGCGTGGCGAACTCCACGTAGGCGATCCTCTGCGCCGGCACGCCCACGCGACGGCCCTTGCGGTCCGTGAGCCAGAGGACCTTGTCGCCCCCGAGGGCCGCCTCGATCTCCTTTTGCACCTTGTCGCGGTTGGCGTCTTCGGGCAACTCGACTTCCAGTTCCTTCAGTGATTGCACGATGCCGATTCGAATGTCCATCCCGACTCCTCCGCCACGTATGTACCAACACCATGCTAGAAGGCTGGGGCATGATGAGAACCGTGAGTACCGACGCACCGTCCGAGCACAACCGGCGCTGGGCCGCCACCATGGAGGGCTACGAGGGTGCCGCCGACGACGTCACCGTGGCCCACGAGGACTCGCGCGCGACGATCGAGGTGACCGGCCCGCGCGGATCCTTCGCGGTCGCCACCCTGGCGCAGCGCGAACGCCAGCTCGATGAGACCCTGGCCGTGGGCGCGACGCGGGCCCGCGGCGCCGGGAACCGGGCCCGCGAGGAGGAGCCCGACGAGTTTCGCACCTGCTTCGAGCGCGACCGCGACCGCATCCTGCACTCGAGCGCCTTTCGCCGCCTGGCCGGCAAGACCCAGGTCTTCGTCTTCCCCGAAGACCACATGCGCACCCGCCTGACCCACGCGCTCGAGGTCGCCCAGGTGGCGACCGGCATCGCCCGCGCGATCGGGCTCAACGTCGCCCTGACCGAAGCGATCGCGCTCGGTCACGACTGCGGCCACGGTCCCGGAGGGCACGCGAGCGAGGAGGCGCTCGACCCCTTCGTCGACGGCGGCTTCGACCACGCGACCTGGGGCGCCGACGTGTCACTGGTGTCGCTCAACCTCTGCGCGGAGACGCTCGACGGCATCCGCAACCACTCCTGGGCCCGACCGGCGCCGTCGACGCCCGAGGGCGAGGTCGTGAGCTGGGCCGACCGCATCGCCTACGTGTGCCACGACTTCGAGGACGCCGTCTCCGCCGGGATCCTCAGCGCCGAGCAGTTGCCCACCGTCGTGCGCGAGCGCTGCGGCGAGCGGCGCGGCCAGCAACTGGGCGCCTTCATCAACGCCATGATCTCGACCGTTCGCACGACCGGCGTGATCGGCATGGACGCGAGTCACGCCGAGGCCCTGAGCGCCTTCCGCTTCTTCGACTACGAGGCGATCTACCTGCGCGGCGCCTCGCGCCAGCAGGCGGCGGCGGTCGTGCGACTGCTCCAGGCGCTGGTCGAGTACTTCGCGTTGCATCCGCGTCAGATCCCCGACGTGGCCCAGCGCGACGACGTCGTCGCGGGCACGGACGCCGCGCTGCACGAGGCCGTGGCCTACGTGGCCGGCATGACCGACCGGTTCGCCTGTCGCAGCGCCGTGACCCTGCTCGAGTGGCCGCTCGACCAACTCCCAAGCGGTATCGACCGCTGAGCCATCGGCTTAGGCCTTAGCGGCCGCCTCGAAGTTGATCGGGACCGGAGGTCCGCCCTTCATCCAGCCGAGACGCAGTTCGGTCGAGCGAAGCGCCACGCGCTCGTGCGGAAGAATCCAGAACCGCTTCGAGCGCACGGCCTCGTCGACGGCCCGCGCGACGAGCGCGGCGTCGATGCCGGCCTTGACGACCGACTCGCCGACCTGGTGCGCCGCCTTCATGGCGGGGTCCTCATTGAAGCTGGCCAACTCGCGGGGCATGTTGCGCTCGGACTCGAAGATCCGCGTCTTGACGAAACCGGGGCAGAGCACCGAGACCCCCACGTCGCTGCCCCGCAGCGCCAACTCGTGGAAGATCGACTCCGAGATCCCCACCACCGCGAACTTGCTGGCGCAGTAGGCGCCCGTGCCCGGGACCCCCATGAGCCCGGACAGCGACGCGGTGTTGACGATATGGCCCTCGTTCTGCTCGAGCAGCAACGGGGCGAAGGCGTTGACGCCGTTGATGACGCCGTCGACGTTCACCGCCATGACCCAGTCCCACACGCTCTTGGGTGTGCCCAGCGCCGGGCCGCCGACGACGCCGGCGTTGTTGAAGATGACGTGCGCGGCGCCGAACTCGGCGAGCGCCGCGTCGCGCAGCGCTTCCACGTCCTCTTCGGAACTGACGTCGCATTGCACGGCGATCACCCGGGCGCCAAATCCGCGCAGGTCCTGCTCCGCGTCGTTGAGCGGCCCCTGCTCGATGTCGCCCAGTACGAGGTTCATGCCCGACGCCGCGAACTGGTGCGCCGTCGCGAGACCGATGCCGCTCGCGCCCCCCGTGATCACCGCGGTCTTTCCCGTCAGCTCCATGGTTCCCCCCGTCGTCGTCGCTACACCAGCTTGAGTTCTTGACGATAGACCCGGGCCGGTCCCTGGGCGACCACGGTCGCGGCCAGCGTCGAGAAGACCTGGGCGACCTCGCTCTCGGGGTCGCTCACGACGACCGGGCGACCGCTGTCGCCCCCCACCCGTAGCGCCGTCACGAGCGGGATCTGTGCGAGCAACGAGATGCCCAGCTCGCGGGCCAGCTGCTCGCCGCCGCCGGTGCCGAAGATCTCGTAGCGCTGGCCGTCGTCGCCGCGGAACCAGCTCATGTTCTCGATGACCCCGCGCACGGCGAGCTTGAGCTTGCGCGAGGCGTAGGCCGAGCGCTGCGCCACGCGCTGGGCCGCCGCCTGGGGCGTCGTCACCACGTACATCTCGATTCGCGGCAGCACCTCGGACAGCGTCAGGGCGACGTCGCCGGTGCCCGGTGGCATGTCGATCAGCAGGAAGTCCGGCTCGTCCCACCAGGCCTCGGTCACCAGCTGCTCGATGGCCTTGTGCAGCATCGGGCCGCGCCAGATGACCGGCTGCTCGTCGGGCACGAAGTAGCCCATCGAGACACAGCGCACCCCGTGCGCGAGGGTCGGGATGACCGTGTCGCCGAGCACGATGGGATCGCTCTGGGCGCCGAGCATCTTGGGCACGGAGAAGCCGTAGACGTCGGCGTCCATGATCCCGACCTGGTGGCCTAACTGGGCCAGGGAGATGGCGAGGTTGACCGTGACCGACGACTTGCCCACTCCCCCTTTGCCCGAGGAGATTCCCAGTACCCGGGTCTTGGAGAGCGGGCCGAGGAAGCGTGGGCCCTCGCCCTCGTGCTCGTGGTGTCCCGGTCCCGGGGGGGCGGCCATGGCGCCGCGCAGGAAGTTTCGCAGGGCGAGCAGTTGGACCTCGTCCATGGCGCGCACCGAAACGAGCGCCCCGGGCGCCAGCGCCTCGATCCGCTCCTGGAGCAGTGAAAGGTTGGGCCAGCGGGTGACGGGCAGGACCAGTTCGACACGGGCCGGCGTGCCCTCCTCGAGGTCGCCCAGAAAGCCCAGTTCGCCCAGCGTGCGCACCAGTTGGGGTTCGACGATGGCACTGAGATCACTGCGAAGTCGGCTGGGCGTCACGAAGGGTCCTTTGGGAGGGGCCTCTTGAGATTACCGGCGCGACTCACCGGGCGGACCCTAGACTTTTTACGTGTCGACAAAGCCCACGGACTCCGACGTTGACCCGGCGCTGTTCACCGCCACGGTCACCAGCCTGACCCACTCCTTCGGCGACCGTACCCGACGCATGATCTACCTGCACCTGCGCGAGAACCCCGGGGCCACGGCGACGGACCTGGCGGTGCACTGCGAGGTCCACCCCAACGTCGTGCGCCACCACCTCGAGCGTCTGAGCGAGGGCGGCTACGTCACGTTCGACAGCGTTCGCAAGACCACCGTCGGTCGCCCGGCCAAGGGCTACCGGGTCGTCGACGACAGCCTCGTCATGGACGGTTCGATGCGCCGCGACGCGCTGCTGGTGGCGCTGCTCGAGATGGCCCTGGAGCGGCTCGGGCCCCAGGCCAGCGAGACCATGGCCCACGACGTGGGCGTCGAGTACGGACGGACCCTCGGCGCGGCGGTACTGCCCCAGGAGACGACGAGGTCGGTGAAGGACGCGATGGTCTCCATCGCCGGACTGCTGACGGCCCACGGCTTCGCCGCGCGGGTCGAGGGCGGCGACTCCTCCCAGTCGGTCGTCTCGGAGAACTGCCCCTTCGGCTCCGCGGCGACGCACCACCCGGTGCTGTGCGCCGTGGACCGCGGCCTCATCTCGGGCATGCTCGAGGGCCTCGGCGCCGAGCGCACCAACGTCACCATGACGTCACGGGCCCGCGGCGACGACACCTGTCGCGTGACTGCATAACGACCCACGGCGCGTACGGCCGTGAGCGAACACCTACAGAGCGAGAAGGTCGCCCTACGCACCATCGCGCGCGAGTGGGGCCGCCTCGGTCTCGTCGGCGTCGGCGGGCCGCCCACGCACATCGCTCTGCTGCGCCGGCTCTGCGTCGACGAGCGCGGTTGGATCGACGCGCGCGAGTTCGAGGACGGCATCGCGGCGGTCAACCTGTTGCCGGGTCCGGCGTCCACGCAACTGGCGATCTACTGCGCGTGGCGACTGCGCGGGGCCCTCGGCGGACTCGTCGGCGGCCTCTGCTTCATCACGCCCGGTCTCGTCATCATCACGGCTCTGGCGGCCCTCTTCCTCGAACACCACCCGCCGCTGTGGGTCCTCGGCGCCGCGGCCGGATCGGGCGCGGCGGTGCCGGCCGTCGCCCTGCACGCGGCGTCGCGTCTCGCGAGTGCCAGTCCCGCGCGCCACGGGGCGCGAAAGTCGGACCTCGTTCGCTGGTCCCTCTACGCCGTGGCCGGCGCGGTCTGCGCGGCGACCGCCGGCGCCTTCGTCGTCGTGGTGCTCTTGGCCTGCGGCGCGCTCGAGCTGGCGTGGCGCGCCGAGGGACGCCGGTCGGGGACCCGGGCCGCGGCGCCCCTGGCCCTGCACGTCGCGGCCGTGGGCGGCGTCGGCGCGCTCGCGTGGGTCGCCCTCAAGGTCGGCGCCCTCTCCTACGGCGGCGGGTTCGTGATCATCCCCCTGATGCAGCACGACGTCGTGAACACCTACCACTGGATGAGCGGCGCCCAGTTCCTCAACGCCGTCGCCCTGGGGCAGGTGACACCCGGACCGGTTGTGTTGACGATCGCCGTCGTCGGCTACGCCGCCGCGGGGATCGCCGGCGCGTTGCTGGCGACGGCGTTGGCCTTTGGGCCGTCCTTCCTCTTCGTCCTCGGCGGCGCCACCCACTTCGAACGGATCCGTTCGAGCGCGGCGGTACGCTCCTTCCTCGCCGGCGCCGGTCCGGCCGTCATCGGCGCGATCGCCGGATCGGCGGTCTCGCTCGGGCTGGCCCTCAAGCACCCCTGGCAGGTCCCGGTGCTGGCCGTCGCACTGCTCTG
The DNA here is from genome assembly GCA_050010495.1 of Acidimicrobiales bacterium. Classification (GTDB taxonomy): domain Bacteria; phylum Actinomycetota; class Acidimicrobiia; order Acidimicrobiales; family RAAP-2; genus RAAP-2. Next base: position 37,291 of record JBEKKW010000008.1, on the reverse strand, counting down.
GCTCTTGGGCCTTCGCCGCGGCGTCGTGAGCGCGGTGCTGGTCGCCGGCCTGGTCGGTCTCGTGCTGGCGCTGGTCGGCGTGGCGGTCTAGCTAGCCCTTGGCCAGCCCCAGTCGCGCGAGGAACGGCCCGGCGACGGCCAGTTGGCCCCGCGAGGGGTGCAAGTCCAAGAAGACCTCGAACTGACGCTTGGCCAGCGCGCGGTTGCCCGGCGTCGAGTCGGCGACGATGGCGTAGTAGAGGCGCGGGGCCGCCTCGCGCGGGGCCAGTCTGACGGCCTCTCGCAGGTCCTTCAGTCCGTAGTCGATGACCGTGATCTGGCGGTCCGAGCTGCCCGCGGAGAAGTCGAGCCAGCCGCTCTGGGTGAGGGCCTGCACGTTCTTGGGCTCGAGCACCAGGACGCGCTGGTAGGCGTTGAGGGCCGTGACGGGGTTGCCGTCGGCGACGTCGGCCTGGGCTTCGGTGAGCAACTGCTGGACCTGCTGCGCGCGAGAGAGCGAGACCGATCCGGTGATCGAGTTGCCGGCCTGGCGCGGCACGAGCGAGGCCCACAGCAGCACCGCGAGCGCCACGGCGAAACAGGTCGCCGCCACGACCAGCAGACGTCGGCGCCGCACCCGCGTGCCCGGCGACGTCACCTGGCGCGAGATCGCGTCGAGCTCGGCGCGCGCGCGCTTCAGCGCGGCGTCTTCGCGCGCCTCGATCGCCGAGAAGTCGCCGTCGCTCAACTCGCCGGCCGCCCGCTCTCGACGGGCGTCGGCCAGGGAGGCCTCGCGCAGCGCGATCTCGTCGCGCAGCGCGGGGCCGTCGAGACTCATCGGCGCCGCCTCGCCAGACGAAGTCCCGTCGCGAGACAGACGACCAGCACCGCCACGGGCACGGCCCAGAGCAGAGTGCCCAACCCCGACGTCGGCGGACTGAGCAGAATCGAGGTCCCGTAGGTCGACTCGAGCGACGTGAGGATCTTGTTGTCGGACTCGCCGCGGTGCACGTCGCTCGTGATCTCGTGGCGCACCGCGATCGCCGACGTCTCGTCGCTCTCGGCGACCGAGAGGTCGCGGCACTCGGGACAGCGCACCAGCGTCTCGAGGTGATCAATGCGGGCCTGGCTCGACGCCACGCTCGGCGTCGTCACCACGACCAGCGCCGTCACGACGACCAGGGCCCCGACCCAGAGCCAGAAGGATCGCAACAGCTTCATCGGCGCACCCGCGCCACGGCCGTGACGAGCTGGGCCGTGCTCGCCGGGCCGAGCAACGTCGCGGCGATGCGGCCCTGGCCGTCGACGATGAACGTCGTGGGCGGTGAGGTCACGCCGTAGCTGTTGGCGATGTCGCCGTTGGGGTCGACGATCGAGGGATAGAGCGAGCCGTAATGGACCTGAAAGGCCTTGGCCGCCGACACCGAGTCGTCGAAGACGACGCCGATGACCTTGACCTTGTCGTGGCGCTCCTGCCACGCGAAGGTCGAGAGGTTCGGCGCCTCGGCCACGCACGGACCGCACCACGAGGCCCAGAAGTCGACGACGACGATGTCACCGAGGTCGTCGTGCAGGTCGAAGTGTCCCCCGTTGAGCTCCGTACCCGCGACCGAGGGCGCGATCTTTCCGAGCAGCGGGCTCTGCACCGTGGTGGCGTCGCCCACCGGGTGGCGGGTGCCGAGGAAGACGGTGAGCGCGACACAGAGCACCAGCACCAGAAGCGAGGCGATCAGAATCGTGCGCTTCACCCCGTCTCCTCGTTGTAGCGACGGCGCAGGAACGACAGGGCGCTGCCGAGGCCCACGATGAGCCCACCGATCCACAGCCACGCGAGCAGCGGCTCGACGGTGACCCCGAGCACGACCGACCCGGCCGGCAGCCCGTTCTGGACCTGGGCCCCCGACGTCGCGCCGTTGCCGCCCACGGCGTCGAAGGTGACGTAGACGTCACGCAGCAGGTTCGAGTCGATGGCCGGGGTCCCGACGGTCTGGCCGTTGCGGCCGTTGTAGGTCGTGACGGCCGGACGCAGCTGGTCGCCGCCCACCGACACGACCAGTTCGGTCGAAGTCTCTAGGGCGTCCTTCACCTCGTGGAACCCGGCGAAGGAGACGTACTGGCCGCTCACGACGGTGCTCTGGCCGTGGGCCAGGGTGACCTCGGCCCGGGTGGTGTACGAGGTCGAGGTGACGATGCCGAGCGCCAGGATCACGATGCCCAGGTGCACGACCATGCCGCCGGTGCTCGGCGCGCGCAGCGCCGAGACCAAACGGCCGCGCCGGTGCGCGGCGACGACGACCCCGCGCAGCGTGCGCAGCGCCGCCCCGGCCGCGCCGGCGGCGAGGAAGTAGGCGACCAGCACCGTCGGCCGGCGCACCCCGAAGGCCACCAGCGCCACCACCAGCGCCAGCGCCACCCAGGCGCTGGTGCGCAGCCTCGCCCACAGCACACCCGCGTTGGCGCTTCGCCAACTCACGAGGGGCGCGACGGCCATCAGCGCGAGCAGCACCACGCTCAGGGGCGCCGCGATGGAGGCGAAGTAGGGCGTGCCGACGGTGACCTGCGCGCCGTTGACGGCCTGGTAGAGCAGCGGGAAGACCGTGCCGAGCAGCACCACGATCGCGAAGCCGACGAAGAGCACGTTGTTCGCGACGAAGAGGCCCTCGCGCGAGAGCGGGTGGTCGACGCCGACGGCAGAGCGCAGTCGGTCGCCGCGCCACGCCAGCAGCCCCGCGCCCGCGCCCACGCAGACGAAGAAGAACCCGATCAGCAGCGGCCCGAGCGTGCTCGAGGAGAAGGCGTGCACGCTCTGCAGCACGCCCGAACGGGTGAAGAAGGTCCCGAGCACCGTCAGGGAGAAGGTCGCGATGGCCAGCGAGAGGTTCCAGACCCGGAAGAGTCCGCGCCGGTCCTGGACGATCACCGAGTGGATGTAGGCCGTCGCCGTCAGCCACGGCAACAGCGCGGCGTTCTCGACGGGGTCCCAGCCCCAGAACCCGCCCCAGCCGAGCACCTGGTAGCTCCACCAGGCGCCGAGCACGATCCCGAGCGACAGCGCCCCCCAGGCGAGCACGGTCCAGCGCCGTTGCTCGAGCTGCCAGCGGTCCTGGACCCGCCCGGTGACGAGCATGGCAATGGCGAAGGCGAAGGGGACGGTGAACCCGACGAACCCGGCGTAGAGCAGCGGCGGGTGCACGGCCACCAGCGGGTTGTTCTGCAACAGCGCGTTGGGCCCGGCACCCTGGAGGACGTGGGCCGGATTGTGCACGAAGGGGCTTGCCGGCACGACCAGCAGGTAGGTGAAGAAGGCGCCCACGCCGAAGAGCACCACGCTGGCCCAGGCGACGACGGGGTCGCTCGCCTCGCGGCGGTAGTAGTAGATGACGCCGAGGGTGACGAGCGTCAATAACAGCGACCAGAGCAGCAGCGAGCCCTCGAGGGCCGACCACATGCCGGTGATCGAGTAGAGCAGCGGCGTGAAGGTCGCGTTGTTCTGAGCGACGTAGGCGAGGGAGAAGTTGTGCGAGACAAGCGCCACTTCCATCGCGGCGACGGCCCCGAGGATGCCCACCAGGGCGCCGAGGGCGAACCACACACCTTGTCCGGCGCGCTGCTTTCGTATCGCCACCACCTGGTCGACGACCCCGCCCACCAGCGCGGCGAGGGCGACGGCGAGCGCGACCCGTCCGATCCAGATCAACGTCATCTCGTCGTCCCGTTGGGCGCCCTCACCCGCTGGGGATGCTCGGCGATGTAGGAGGCGGTGTGCTTGACCAGGATCTGGGTGCCGTAGAACGTGAGCGACGTGGCGGAGGTGAAATGGCCGACGACCACCACGGGGATGTCGGCCTGGAACAACTGCGGCGGCGAGCCGTGCGCGTCGACGTAGACCTGTTTCGTGCCCGACCCCTCCAACGTGAACGAGGCGCCGCTCGACGTGCGCGAGATCGTGCCGGGCTTCACGACGCCCTCTAAGCGCATCGTCTCGGTGCCGAAGCTGGCCCGCTTGGCCAACACCTGGTCGACGGTCTCGAAGTAGTTGAGCGAGTGCAAGATGCCCTGGCTCAGCAGGGCCAGGATGGCCAGCGCCAGCGCGACCAGCACGCCAATGGAGCGCCAGCGACTGCGACTGGAGGACCTGGGTGGCGCAACCGGGGTGAGGTCCAGCGGTGCCTCAGCGCTTGACACGTCGACCTCGCCACCAGATCGACAGCGCGTAGAGCGCTAGCCCCCCAAAGGCGAACCCGTATCCCGCGTAGACGTAGCTCACGTCGGCGCCCCCTCGCGCTGGCGCGCGAGCAGCGCCTCCTCCAGTGCCGCGCTCGCGACCGACTCGCGGCGCACCTCGAGGCGGTAGCGCGCACGCAGCAGCCAGAAGAAGAGCAGCGTGAACCCGACGAAGCTGATGAGCAGGGTCCAGGCCTGGATCCCGTGGATCAGCAGCGTGCGGTTGGCGGTGAAGACCGTGGCCCCCTGGTGCAACGTCTTCCACCAGTCGACGGAGAAGTGGATGATCGGCACGTTGATCGCCGCGAGGATGGCGAAGACGGCGCTGCGCCGAGCGCGCAGCGTCGGGTCGTCGTTGGCCCGGCGAAGCGCGAGGTACCCGAGCGCCAGCACGCCCAGGATCGCGGTCGAGGTCAGGCGGGCGTCCCAGGCCCACCACACGCCCCAGGTCGGGCGGCCCCAGATCGATCCCGTAGTCAGCGTGAGCGCGATGAAGACGACGCTCACCTCCATCGCGCAGTGCGCGACCCGGTCCATCACCATCGAGCGGGTGCGCTTCCACAGGTACAGGGCGCTCGCGATCGTCGCCGTGCCGAAGGAGACGTAGAGCGCCACCCACGCGACCGAGGGGTGCACGTAGACCAGACGGGCCAGTTGGCCCTGGATCTTGTCCGGCGGCGTCACCCACAGTCCCAACCAGATCGTGAGGGCCAACAGCACGAGCGTGACCGGTCCGAGGAGTCGTTGGGCGAGTTGCTTCGTCATGATTCTTCCAGTACACCGTAAAGGAGAATCCCGACCCCCAGGTACGCAACGAGGGCCACCACGACGATGACCCACCACTGCCAGAGACCTCCCCCGTGCAGGGCGTCGCTGAAGGAGCGTTCACCGGCGATCAACAAGGGGGCGAAGGCCGGCAGGGCTAGCATCGGCAGCAACGTCGCCGTCGTGTCGCCGCCGCCGGTGAGGGCCCCATAAAGGGTGCCGGCACCGGCCAGCGCGCCCAGTGTCACGACGATGCTGGGCAGGGCGACCAGGGCCCCGTGAAGGGCCGTGTGGAGCACCAGGACCGAACCGGCCAGCAGGACGAGGCCCGTCACCCACAGTTCCACCGCCAGGGCCAGGGACTTGCCCAGGAAGACCCCGGCCGGGTCGAGCCCGAGCGTCGCGACGGAGGATTTCGTCCCCGGGGATCGTTCGATCGCCTGGGAACGGTTGACCATCAAGAGCACGACCAGCAGGATCACCAAGTAGTAGAGGCCCGGGCCGGCCGAGGAGTTCCCGGCGTGGGCCGGTCCGAGCGCGAGTCCGCACAACAACAGGGCCATCAGCCCGAAGGGCACGACCTGCCAGAGCAGGACGCGACTGCGTAATTCGATCCGCAGGTCCTTGGCGGCCACGAGCAGGGCGGTGGCGATCACCGCTCGTCCCCGACGATGCGACCGCCGGCCATCAGAATCGTGCGCGGTGTGAGGGCGTCGCTGCGCAGGCGGTCGTGGGCGCTCACCACGACGGTGGCGCCGCTCGCCACGACGTCGCCGAGCAACGCGTCGAAGAAGATGCGGCCCCCGTCGTCCAGCGAGGCGTACGGCTCATCGAGCAGCCACAGTTCCGGGCGGCGGATCAGCAGCCACGCGAGACCCAGGCGCCGGCGCTGGCCGGCGCTCAACTGCTTGGCCGGGGTGTTGATCCGCTGCTCGAGGCCCATGCGCGCGACGACCGGTTCGACGCCGTCGCTCGGGCGCCCGAGGGCGCGCGCGGCGAAGGTGAGGTTCTCACGCACGCTCAAGTCGTCGTAGAAGGAGCCCTCGTGGCCGAGCCACCCGACCCGTCGGCGCAGTTGTCGCAGGTCGCCCTCGGCCAGGTCCACACCGGCCACCGTGCCCGACCCCGAGGTGAGGGCCGCCAGGCCGGCCAGCAGTCGCAGCAGGCTGGTCTTACCGGCCCCGTTGGCCCCCGAGAGCACCGTCAGCGTCCCGGGCGCCACCTCGAGGTCGACGCCGCTCAGCAGCGGGAAGCCGCTCGAGATCACGACCGCGCCGCTCAGGGCGACGACGGGGGACGCACCGTTGGTCATCGGTGCGGACTAACGCTGCAGGGCTTTCACGTCGGCGGCGACCATCATCTCGACCAGCGCGTAGAAATCGACCTCACTCTTCCAGCCGAGGAGGCGCTCGGCCTTGGAGGCGTCACCGACCAACAGGTCGACCTCGGCCGGGCGGATGTAGGCGGCGTCGATCACGACGTGGTCCTCCCAGTTGAGCCCCACCAGCGAGAAGGCCGCCTCGCACAGCTGGCGCACGGAGTGGCGCTGGCCCGACGCGATGACGAAGTCATCGGGGGTGTCGCGCTGGAGCATCATCCACATCGCGCGCACGTAGTCGCCGGCGTAGCCCCAGTCGCGCTGGGACTCGATGTTGCCCAGGCGCAGCTCGCGGTCGAGCCCCGCCGCGATGCGCGCGACGCCGTGGGTCACCTTGCGCGTGACGAACTCGAGGCCCCGTCGCGGCGACTCGTGGTTGAACAGGATGCCCGAGGACGCGTGCAGGTTGTAGCTCTCGCGGTAGTTGACGGTGATCCAGTGGCCGTAGACCTTGGCCACGCCGTAGGGACTGCGAGGCCAGAACGACGTGGACTCGTCCTGGGGCACGGTCGTCACCCGCCCGAACATCTCGGAGGAACTGGCCTGGTAGAAGCGGATGTCGGAGTCGACGATGCGGATCGCGTCGAGCATCCTGGTGACCCCGAGTGCCGTGGTCTCGCCCGTGAGGACCGGCTGGGTCCAGGAGGCCTGGACGAAGGTCTGGGCGGCCAGGTTGTAGACCTCGCTCGGGCGGTAGTCGCGCAGTACGTTGATCAGCGAGACCTCGTCCATCAGGTCCCCCGACACCAGGGTCAGGTCGTCGCGGATGTGGCTGATGCGCTCGATGTTCACGGTGGAGCTGCGCCGCATCATCCCGATGACCTCGTAGCCCTCGTTGAGCAGCAGTTCGGCGAGGTAGGAGCCGTCCTGGCCCGTGATGCCGGTAATCAAGGCCCGCTTGGCCACTGTGCGTCCTTCCCACGTGGTCACCGCCGCGGGGCCACTGCCCGTCAACCTTACTATTGGCGGCGAATTCGCTCGGGGGTGGGCCTAGCCTTACGCGATGGCCCGGATCGCGGTGGTGAGCTTTCGCCTCGGCGGCGCCGACGGCGTCTCGATCGAAGCGGCCAAGTGGGTCGCCGCCCTGGAACGGCTCGGCCACGAGGTGACCCAGGTCGCCGGCGAGGGACCGGTGGACGTGCTGCTGCCGGGCCTCGCGATGTACGCGTCGACCCCGCCGACGCTGGAGGAACTGCGCAGCGCGCTGGACGGGGCCCAATTGGTCATCGTCGAGAACCTCGCATCGCTGCCGCTGAACGTCGCCGCGCGTGAGCAGCTCTACCGCGTCCTCGATCGCCGCCCGGCGCTCTTTCACCACCACGACCTGCCCTGGCAGCGCCAGCACCTCGCCCACCTCGAAGGTCCCCGCGACCAGGCCCGCTGGCGCCACGTCACCATCAACGAACTGTCGCGGCGCCAGCTCATGAATCGCGGGATCACCGCGACGACCATCATGAACAGCTTCGACTGCGACCCGCCATCGGGGAACCGCTCCGCCACGCGAGAGGAGCTCGCCATCGAGAACCGCACGTTGCTTCTCATGCCCACCCGGGCGCTGGCGCGCAAGAACGTGGCCGGGGCCCTGGAGCTGGCCTCGTCGCTCGACGCGGTGCTCTGGCTGCTCGGTCCGCCCGAGGACGGGTACGGCGACGAGCTCGACCACCTGCTCGCGCGAACAAAAGTCGAGGTGCGCCGGGGCCTGGCGCCAGGGCGAACCATCCACGACGCCTACGCCGCGAGCGACCTCGTCGTGGTGCCCTCGACGTGGGAGGGCTTCGGCAACCCGGTGCTCGAGTCGGTGACCCATCGCCGCGCCCTCAGCGTCTACCCCTACCCGGTGCTCGACGAGATCGTCGCGTTCGGCTTTCGATTCTTCGCTCTGGAGGACGTCGAGGACGCGCGACGCTTCCTGCAGCGACCGGACACGTCGCTGCTCGATCACAATCTGTCGATCGCGCGCCAGCACTTCAACGTCGACGACTTGCCCCGACGGCTCGATGAAGTATTAGAACTAGATGCAAAGGTCGTAAGAGGCACCTAGGACGACACCGCGAACGAATCAAAGACGAGACGATTCGCTTCGTGGAGAGGGCCGCAGCCCAACGCGGTCACGCCCTTTCGAAAGCCCGTCAGTAATTAGTCCCCTCTTAGACGCCGTCGGCGGCGCCTTCATGTGCGACGTGGACGATGGAGTTGGTGCGAGATCGTCTCGAACCGAAACAACGAAAGGATCATCATGAACAAGAACACCAGGACCACAGCGAAGCGCGCGGCCGCCACGGCGGCACTCGGGCTCGGGCTCGTCGCGGGCGGTGCCGGATTAGCGTCGGCGACGACCCACAGCGCCGGCGAATCGGCGCGCGACGCCACGACGGCCACGACCGCCACCCCGGCACCGCCGGGCAGTCCGCCCGACATGGCCGGTGGGGTCGTCACCGCGATCACGGCGTCGTCGATCACGGTGAAGGACCTGAGCGGCACGTCCACCACCTACGCCATCACCTCGGCCACGACCTTCGCCGAAGGACCGACGGCGATCGACTCGTCCCAGGTCATCGTTGGTGAGCACGTCGCCGTGGCGACATCGTCGAGCGACACGACGACGGCGACCAGCGTCAACGTGATGCCGGTGACGCTCGTGGGGACCGTCACCTCGCGCAGCGCAGACACGGTGGTGATCACCGATTCCCAGGGCTTCTCGCGCACGATCGTGGTCGACTCCTCGACGGCCGTCACCGCGTCGGGGGCCGCGTCATCCCTGGCTGACGTCACGGTCGGCGCGGTCATCGTCGCCCAGGGCACGGTCGACGCCAACGCCACCTCGCTCGACGCGTCGAGCATCGCCATTGGACTCACCGGTCACACCAACGGCGCGGGACCAGGAGTGGGCGGTCCGGGACCGGGCGGTCCGGGACTTCCTGCGCCGTAGTAACGCCTCCCGCGGATGTTCCATCCGGTTAACCGGGACGTCGACGGCTGGCTCGGCACGGCCGGATGGAACGCTCGTGGGGCGGAGGAAACGACGTCGAGCGCCATGACGGCGGCCCTCGCGACCCGGGCCGGTCAGACCCCAAAGTCTAGGAAGTCACTAGTCTTTGGGGTCATGGTATTGAGTGACGACCGGCCGCAGTACACCGAGCGCCGCGAACAACTGCTCCACGTGGCCCGTCACATTTTCGCCGAGCGGGGCTTCCAGGCGACGACCATGGACGACATCGCCAAGGAGGCCGGCTTCACCAAGCCGATCCTCTACCAGTACTTCGAGTCCAAGGGCGACCTCTACCGCCAGATCGTCGCCGAGACGGCGCAGAAGTTGCTCGACTCGCTCGCCGAGGCCGTCGCCAGCGTCGACGCGCCCCGGGCCAAGCTCGAGGTCGCCTTCCGCGTCTACTTCGAGATGGTGATCAGCGAGACCGACGCCTTCCGAGTCCTCTTCATCCACAGCCACGAAGGCGAGATGATCCACGAGCTGCGCAACCTCGAGATCGTGTTGGCCACGTTCCTCGAGCCGTTCATCAACATCTCGATCAGCGACGACCACCGACGCCAGCTCGCCGCCGGCGTCGTGGGCATCGCCGAGGCCTCGGCCGTCACCTGGCTCGAGCAGCAGGCGGCCAAGGGCTGGCCGGTGCCCGCGTCGAACGAATCGGAGCGCCTCGCCGCGCGCAGCGCGACCCTCGCCTGGGGGGGACTGCGCGCCGTCCAGCAGGACTAGGCGACGTCGCCGTCGCCGACCAGCAGCGCGAAGACCTGGCTCAACTCCCAGAGCTGCAGCGCGCACGCGTCGTAGACCACCTGATCGCCACCGGCCGGGTCCGCGACGTCGTAGAGCGCCACCGGCTCCATGGCCGCGACCGTCGCCAACTGGACGTCGAACGGCTCGTCCAAGGGGGCGTGGCGTACGAACTGGGCCAGTTGGACCGCCTTGGCCGCCGCCGCCTCGAAGTGTCGGCGCACGTAACGCACGTGGTCACCCTCACTCGCAAGCACGACGTCGGCCCATCGCACGTCCGCTTCATCCAGCTGGTGGCTGCGATGGCCGGCGAAGTGGTGAGCGCTCAACTCGTCGATCGAGACCAGGGCCTCACGGGTGCGCATGCTCATCGACGAGCCTTCGAGCACGTGGGTGCCGGCCGTGCGCACCTTCCAGTCGGCGCCGTTGGCTTCGGCGATCGTGGTGAGCATGTAGCCGAGCATCACCGAGCGGGCCACGTTGCCGGTACAGAGCGTGACGATCCGGAGGCTCACCCCGGTTCGTCGCCGGTCGCGGCCGGACGGGCCGGGTCGTTGGCGTACTGCGACCACGAGCCCACGAAGAGCCGCCCCCGACCGAGGCCGACGTGTTCGATCGCCAGCAGATCATGACAGGCCGTCACCCCCGAGCCGCAGTACACGATGACGTCACCGGCGTCCTCGATGCCGGCGTCCAGGAATCGCTGGCGCAATTGATCGCCCGCCATCAGCGTGCCGCCGGCCGTCAGGTTCTCGCGGCAGGGCAGGCTTCGAGCCCCCGGGATATGGCCCGAACGGGGATCGAGAGGGTTCGCCTCACCCCGATAACGAGAACGGTCACGGGCGTCGAACACGAGGTTGTCGCGGTCCGAGGCCTCCTCGACGCTCGCCAGTCGCTCGATGGGCCACGGCCGGGCCGTGAAGGTGGCCGGGTCGCGAACCACTCGACCCCGTTCGAGCTCGCCCTCGTAGGAGCTGACGCCGCCATCCAGCAGCGCCGCATCGTGGCCGCTCGCGCGCAGCATCCACACCAGTCGGGCCGCCATCACCCCGCCGGCGTCGTCGTAGGCCACCACCGTGTCCCCGTCAGCGATGCCGCTCTCGGCCATGGACCGCGCGAAACGCTCCGGCTCGGGAAGCGGATGGCGCCCGGCGTGCGCCGACGCGTCGCCGGCCAACTGAGTGTCGAGATCGATGAAGATCGCGCCGGGCAGATGGCCCGCCTCGTAGGCCTCGCGGCCCGACCTCCCGTCGGAGTACCAGCGCACGTCCGCGAGCACGACCTCGCGGCGATGTTCTTTCAGCCATCTCTGATCGACGACGGGTGTCAGCACCACGCTCCTCCCCGCGGGGTCATCCTACGGTCGGCCCGGCGACGACCTCACCGAGACGCTGCATCAGCCGGTCGACCTCGTCGCGCGTCTCACGGTCCAGGACGTAGCCGAGCGGGCCTCGCGCGAGCGTCGACGCCAAGACACCTTGGGACTGGAGGATGTGCTTCTCCACGGCGACGTAGGCGTCGAGGGAGTTCTGCAGGTCGACGAGTGAGCAGATCGGCCCGAGGATGTCGTACGCCCGCGCCCAGTCACCATTCGTGAGCGCCTCCCAGAGCGCTTGAATGGCCCAGCACATCTCGGCGCCGGGCATCGTGCCCACGACGCCCCGGCGAAAGGTGTCCACGAGGGCGATCCCGCCCGTGCCTTCGAAGACGCGCGCCAGGCCGTCCGTGGCGTCGCGCAGCAGCGACACCCGCTGCCCGATCGGCGGCGCCTCGGGCTTGAAGTACACGCGGCGCCCGTAACGGGCCAGGAGTTGCACCTGCACGGCGATGCTGAGCGGTCGCCCGACGTACCCGCTCGCGTCCTGCACGACGAGGCCGATCTCGATCGCGTCGGCGATCGCCGAGTAGTACGCGTAGAGTTCGTCGTCGCCCAGCACCACCGTGACGGGCGCGATCGCCATGACGGCGTCGGCTCCCGCACGCTGCGCGCTGCGCGCGTATGCGACCGCGCCCCTCGTACTCTCCGCGCCGCAACTGACGACCGAGAGGGCTCCGCGCTCGCGCGCCACGCCGATCACGATCTCGTTCAGGCGTTGACGTTCGACCTCGGTCAGTCGCAAGACCTCCGAGACCATGCCCGTGGTGAGTCCGGCGACGCCCTGGTCGAGCACCCAGTGCAGCTCACGCACGAGCTCGCTTTCGTCGATGGCGCCGTCGTCGAGGAACGGCGTCTGGATCACGGGCAGGACCCCGGACAACTCACGCATGTTCGCCACTGTCATCTCCCTGAAGTGCAGGGAACCTCCCCCAAGGACGTCTCCCCGCGTTGTCGCACCCACTCGAGCGGTCCCGCCACCGCCCGACGGGCGCGAGGCATCGCTCGGAACGTTCACACCCGACTGTAGCCACCATCGATGACGATATTCGCCCCGGTGAGGAAGGGCGTCTCGCCCGAGCACAGGAACAGGGCACTCGCGGCGATCTCCTCCACGGTGCCGAATCGACCGATCGGGTGTCGCGAGAGCAGCACGCGCTCGAAGGCCCGACCGTCGTTCATGGCCTCCATCACGCCCTCGTGCAGCGGTGTGCGCACGACGGCCGGCATCAAGGTGTTCGAGACGATGCCCCTCGTGGCGTACTCGACCGCGATGTGATCCGAGAGCATGTTGAGCGCCGCCTTGGACATGTCGTACGCGCAGTCGCCGGCCCACACCGTCGCCGCGCAGACCGAACTGACGTGCAGCATCGAACCGCCACCGGCCTCGAGCAAGTGGGGGATCGAGAACTTGGCGATCAAGAACGGCCCGCGCGTGTTGACCGCCATGATCTCGTCGAAGGCCCCGACCGGCCAGTCGGCGACGTCGTACCAGTCGCCCGCGTCGATGCCCGCGTTGTTAACGACGATGTCGAGTCCACCGAGCCCCGCGACGGCGTCACTGACGACGTGCTCGGCGCCGGCCACGTCCGACACGTCGCCGAGCACCGCGACGGCAACGTTGTCGAGCGACACGATTTCGTCGCACACCTCGCGCACCCGTTGCTCGTCACGTCCCGCTATCGCCAGAGCCGCGCCCTCGTGGGCGAATCGCAGCGCGATGGCCCGGCCTATTCCGCTGGACGCCCCGGTGACGAGCGCCCGCTTGCCCTTTAGTGCCTGTGTCATTCATGCCTCCTTAGAGATACTGGTGAGCGTCGACGGGCTGGCACGCCTTCTCGCGCCGCGCCCTCGTGACGTTGCGGGCCCGCGCGTTAGGCCCGTCCGAGGGGGTCGTACGAATCGAGCGGCAGACCGGACACGGCGACCTCGGCGCAGAAGAGCATTCCGGCCTGCGGCTCGCGCTCGAGCGCCTCGCGCGACATGTCCTGCGTGGCCGTCGTGACGTACAACGTGCTCCCACTGTCGCCACCGATCGAACAGGATGACGGCTGGGCCGTCGCGACGTTCACCCGGGCGAGCTCCTCGCCCGACGGGGCGTAGCGGCGCACGTGATAGCCACCCCAGATCGCCACCCAGATGGCCCCCTCGGCGTCGACGCACAGGCCGTCGGGCGTTCCTTCGCGGGCGACGTCGAACGTCGCGAACGTCTCCTGATCGGAGATCTCGCCACGTTGATCGACTCGGAACCGATAGATCGATCCCGGACCGCTGTCGACGTAGTACATCGTTCGCCGGTCGGGACTCCAACCCAGGCCGTTGGAGATCGTGAGACCGCTCAGCACCCGCTCGACGCCCGTCGACGGGTGGTAGCGGTAGAGGTGGCCCAGGCCATCTCGCTCCTGGGGATCCATGACGCCGATCCAGAACCGGCCCCACGGGTCGGCACTCCCGTCATTGGTGGCGAAGGGCGGCGTACCGCCACGCTCGATGGCCGCGAGCTCACTCGACAGCCCGCCCTCGCTCAACTGCGAGAGCGATCGACCGGACGCGACGATCCACCCTTCGCTCCTGACGGCCATGGGGGCGAAGGCACTCACCGCGTCCAACTCGTAGGTATGGACCACCTGCACATTTTCGCCGCTCGCCCTCGCGCGAAAGAGCCGTCCCGTCGACACGTCCACCCAGCACAGCTCCTGGCGCAGTTCGTCCCATCGACAACACTCGCCGAGCTCGAACCCGTCGGTCGTGCACGGTGTCGCCTCGAACCGTTCGATCACGTCGCCCACTCTCCGAGCCAACCCCTGGTTGGCTCCGTTCGACTAATTGTTGTAACTGAGCGGAGGACCGGACGGCAGTCCCGCCAACAGTCCCCCGTCGACCGAGACCAGCGAACCGGTGATGAAGTCGGCCAACGGCGACGCGAGGAACAGCGCGACGTTCGCGACCTCGTTCGGGCGGCCCAGTCGACCGAGCGGCTGACCGGCCGCCATCGCCACCATCTGCGCATCGGGGTCGGACGAGGCCTGCGCCTCGCGGCGGATCATCGGGGTGTCGATCGTCCCCGGGACGACGGCGTTGGCCCTCACGCCGAACGGCGCGCCCTCGAGCGAAAGGGCACGAACCAGCGCGTTCACTCCGCCCTTGGACGCGGCGTAGGCGCAGGTGTCGGGCACCGTCGCCACGGCGTGCGGCGATGAGGTCACCACGATCGATCCGAAGCCCTGGTCGCACATGACCAGCATCGACGCTCGACAGACCAGGAAGGTGCCGGTCAGGTTCACGTCGAGCACCCGTTGCCACTGCGCCAGGCTCGTGTGGCGCACGTCCTTGGTCCACTCGATACCGGCGTTGGCGTGCACCACGTCGAGCGAACCGTAGTTGTCGCGCACGAACGCGAACAGGTCGTCGACGTCGGCCTCGTCGCTGACGTCGCAGTGGCGATAGACCACGTGCAGGCCGAGCGTCGTCAGTGAGTCGGCGAGCGCCAGGCCGGCCTCGTCGGCGACGTCGGCCACCACCACGTGGGCGTCGGCCCGGGCGAAGCCTTCGACCGACGACGCGCCGATGCCCGTGGACCCGCCACTCACCACGACGGTCTTGCCCGAAAAGTACTCACCCCACATCAGTCAGCTCCCGTCGATGGTCAACTATCGGCGAACCGCGCGACGCCGTTCGGCCATTGTCCCACCTGCACCCCCCAGTGAACGCGAAACGCGCCCACCGCACGGGTGACTACAACGTATCGAACACCAGTGGTGCGGTCAATGTGATCGGGTCTCGCCCACTGCGTCGCGAACGGCGACGGTGTTTCAATAACCGGAACTGAATCGTCCCGTCAAATCGGTCGCACGTGCGTACTACCTACGGCACCGCACGCGACACGACGTTGGAGTCCGTCCTCACGGCGCGACGACTGATGCGACGTTGTAGCGTGGCCCCAAGATGGCACGACAGGTTCTTGGGAGCTCGACATGAGGGCAATGGTTTTCACTGCCCCGGGGATCGTCGAGATCCAGGATGTCCCCGACGCCACGGCGGGCGACGGCGAGGTGATCGTCCACGTCGATCGCGCGGGCATATGCGGCAGTGAGTTGCACGGGATCAGGACCCCGGGCTTTCGCGTGCCTCCTCTGATCATGGGCCACGAGTTCGTCGGCCACACCTCGGACGGCCAGCGGGTGGCGGTCAATCCCCTGGTCTCGTGCTCGACCTGCGATCGATGTCGGGCGGGCCTGCCCCAGTTGTGTCGCACCCGCACCCTCTTAGGCGTGCATCGGGCCGGCGGCTTCGCCGAGCGCGTGGCCGTGCCGCGCGCCTCACTGCACGTCCTGAGCGACGGCATCGATTGGGACCTCGCGGCCCTGATCGAGCCACTGGCCAACGGGATCCACGCGTGGACCTTGGCCGGAGCGCCCGAGGGCGCGAGGATCGCCGTCATTGGGTGCGGCCCGATCGGGCTCTCCTGCATCGAAGTCGCCCGGCACCACGGCGCGTCGTTCGTGGCCGCCGCGGACCTTTCTCCGGAGCGCAGCGCCGTCGCCGTGTCCCTCGGCGTCGACGTCGCGTCGCCGGCCCTCGAGGGTGAGTTCGACGTCATCTTCGATGCCGTCGGCACCGCGACGACCCGCGCCAGTTCGCTCGAGCACCTCATCCCCGGCGGCACGACGATCTGGCTAGGCCTGGCAACGGCCGACGCCGGTTTCGACGCCGCGGGCGCGGTTCGCTTCGAGAAGACCATCCGGGGCTCCTTCGCCTACAGCGACGACGAGTTCGCCGCGGCGACGCGGCTGGCGCCGCGGCTCGATCTCTCCTGGACCACGACCTACCCCCTAGAGCAGGGCGCCGAGATCTTCACGGCCTTGATGAACGGGCAGAGCTCGCCCGTCAAGGCCCTGCTCCAGCCCAATTGAGCGACCGGCGGCGAAGCGCGACTACGCCTGGCCGAGCAGGTTTCGCTGGTGGCCCAGGCCCTCGATGCTCAGTTCGGTCACGTCGCCCCGGCTCAGGAAGGCCCAGTCGTCGTGACCGAGCGACACCCCCGCCGGGGTCCCGGTGTTGATGAGGTCGCCGGCCTCGAGCACCATGAACTGGCTCAGATACCACACGAGGTAGTTGACGTCGAAGATCATGTCGCGCGTCGTGCCGTCCTGTCGGACCATGCCGTTGACGCTCAAGCGCATGGCGAGGTCCTGGGGGTCGTCGATCTCGTCGGGGGTCACGAGCCACGGCCCCAACGGGTTGAAGGTCTCGCAGCACTTGCCCTTGTCCCACTGTCCCCCACGTTCCATCTGGAACTCCCGTTCGGACACGTCGTGCGAGATGCAGTAGCCGGCGATGACCGCGCTGGCCGAATCGGGTGAGTCGAGGTAGCGCGTGCGCGCCCCGATCACGACGCCGAGCTCCACCTCCCAGTCCGTCTTGGACGACCCTCGCGGCACGAGGATCTCGTCGTTCGGCCCGATGACGCAGTTCGGCGCCTTCATGAAGATGATGGGCTCGGTAGGCACGGTGGCCCCGGTCTCGTTGGCGTGGTCTCGATAGTTGAGGCCGATGCAGACGACCTTCTCCGGCTTGACAATGGGGGCGCCGTAGCGGACCGGCTCGGCGATCCGTTCGGTCAGTTCGTGGCCGTCGACCAGGGAACGCAGCTCCTCGACGCGGCCGTCACGCCAGAAGGCGCCGTCGATGTCGCCGAAGCGCTCGGGGAGGGCCCATATCTCGCCGTCGGGCCCCAGGGCGGCCGCCCGTTCGTGACCCGCTTCACCCACTCGTAGAAGTTTCATCGCTCTCCTTTGCACATCGATCTATCGGCCATCCGAACCTTGTTGACGCTACCGGTCATCATCGGTTCCCCCGTGACGGACCGCTCAAGGTGACGTCCAGGGACCAGGACCGCGTACGACCGGGCGCGGTGATCCACGGCCCACCGAGGGCGGCCGCGACGTCTAGCGCGTCATCGCAACCGCTCGTCGGCTCGATCGCGACCACCGGGTGGCGCGAGAGTGAGCAGTTGTCGAGCCAGATCCCGACGTAGCGAACGTCACCGCGCGACCAGCGCATGGTCAGCGACACCCCGTCGGGGTCGCGCAGCGCCGTCGACACGATCTGGCCATGCGGCTCGGCGAAGATCTTCACACCAGTGCCGACCCCCAGCGAGCTGGCCACGTCCACGCCGCCACGGGGCCACGGCTCCACGCTGCGTTCGCCACAGTCACCGACCCGGGTGACCTCGGCGATCGACGGGTCGAGCACCAACGTGGTGCCCGATCGTGTCGCGAACAGCGGGTGCGCCGCCCAGAGCAGCGAGAGTTCCCCGCCGCCGTGGATCGACAGCGCGTAGTCGACCCGTAGGGCGCGAGGCCGCAGCGTCAAAGTCCTCCCTAAAGAGAACGGCAGTACGTCACCCGACGCGTATGTCGTGACCGTGTCGCGCGTCTGCGACGTCACGGTCCAGGACATCCTCCAGAGATCGCCGTGATCGGCCAGCTCCGTCGCGGTGCCCGGATAGCGGCAGGCGGCGACCGTCGGCATCATCTCGTCCCAACCGCACATGTCGCCCGCGTCGAACGTCTCGCCCAGCTCGATCGGGCCCTCGAGCGGCCCCGCCGGGGCCTCGAGCCACTCGCGTCGTGCATCCACGTCGAGCAGGCTCGTGATCTTCGCGCCCCGCTCGGGCATCATCGAGAGCGTGATGCCCTCGGCCTCGATCGTGATGGTCATGACGTCGAAAAAGCGCGAGGGATCACTCGATGGCGTCCTTGGTCTCGAAGTCGAAGAAGTGCAGCCGTTCGGGATAGACGAGGAATCTCGTCTTCTGCCCGAGGTTCACGCTCGCGCGCGGTTCCACGCGGGCCACACCCTCGCCCACGATCGCGATCTGCGCGTCGAACAGCGCCTCGCCCTCACTTTCGCTCTTCTCCTCTCCGTGCACCCGGGTGGCGTCCAGGGAGAAGTGGACCAGGATCTCCGAGCCCAGCGCCTCGATGGCCGCGACGTCGGCCTCGAGCACCTCACCCGGCGCCTCGGCGCCGGTGGCGATGGGCAGGTCCTCGGCCCGCAGCCCCACGACGATCTTGCGCCCGCGATAGTTCTTCAGGCCGCTGCGACGCCGGTAGACGGCCTCGCCGATCGCCAGGGTCTGCGAACCGATCTTGAGCAGGGCGCCGTCCTCGCTCAGGTAGGCCTCGAAGAGGTTCATCGCGGGCGAGCCGATGAACGCGGCCACGAAGAGGTTCGTCGGGTTGCTGTAGAGCACCTGGGGTTCGTCGCACTGCTGCAGTACGCCCGCGCGCATGACCGCGACCCGGTCGCCCATGGTCATCGCCTCGGTCTGGTCGTGGGTGACGTAGAGGGTGGCCACGCCGATGCGCCGCTGGATGCGATGCACCTCGGTCCTCATCTGCACGCGCAGTTTGGCGTCGAGATTCGAAAGGGGCTCGTCCATCAAGAAGATCGATGGGCTGCGCACGATCGCGCGACCCATGGCCACGCGCTGGCGCTGTCCTCCCGAGAGGATGCCCGGCTTCAACTGCAGGAACTCCGTGAGACCGAGGATGACCGCGACCTCCTCCACCTTCTTCTTGATCTCGTCCTTGGGGGTCTTGCGCAGGCTGAGCCCGAAGGCGATGTTCTCGGCCACCGACATGTGGGGGTAGAGCGCGTAGTTCTGAAAGACCATCGCCACGTCGCGTTCCTTCGAGGTGAGGTGGTTCGCGACCCGGTCGCCGATGCGTAGCGTGCCCGACGTGATCTCCTCGAGCCCGGCCACCATGCGCAGTGCCGTCGTCTTGCCGCAGCCCGACGGCCCGACCATGACCATGAACTCGCCCTCCTCAACGTCGATGTTCAGTTCGTGCACCGCCTCGAAGCCGTTGGGGTAGACCTTCGAGACCTTCTCGATGGAGATCGACGCCACCGTCTACCCTCCCTCGCCCGAACTGCGCCGCATCGAGGTGTCCATCGTTGGCCTCAACCCTCCACCAGGCGGCGGGCCACTTCGCCGTCGTCGAGGGTGATGCCGAGGCCCGGACCGCCCGGCAGCGACAGGACGCCGTTACGAGGGGTAAAGGGCGTGGTGAGCACGGAGCCCAGCCGCTTCGACGCCGTCACCGGGTACTCGATCAGCCGCTCGCCCGGCAGTGTCGCGACCAGCTGCAGGGTGGCGGCCAGCAGCACGTCCGTCGAGAAGCAGTGCGGGATGACGACCGCGCTGGCGCCGTACTCGCGGCACATCGCGACGATGTCGAGCGCCACGCTCAGTCCTCCGCAACGCCCCAGGTCGGGCTGGAGGATGTCGACGCCCGACTCGATGAGCCGGCGAAAGGGCGCGACGTGGGAGTGGGCCTCGCCGCACGCGATGCGCACGTCCACGCTGTCGCACAGGCGGTCGTAGGAGTGGAAGTCGTCGCCCTCGAACGGCTCTTCGAACCAGAAGAGGTCGAGCGACTCGGTGCGCCGGCAGAACTCTCGTGCGCGCTGCAGCGAGTAGGCCATGCCGCCGTCGATCATCAACTTGCGACCGGGTCCCAGGGTGTCGCGCGCGGCGCTCACCAGTTCGACGTCGCGCCCGACGTCACGGCCCAGGGGCCCCCAGCCCAGCTTTAACGCGCCGAACCCCTCGTCGACGACCCTCGCGGCGACGGCGACGACCTCCTCGGTCGACTCGGGCATCACCTCGCTCGCGTAGATCTCGACCTCGTTCGACTCCTCGCCCCCGAGCAGTCGTGCGAGAGGCAGTCCCGCGGCCTGGCCGAGCAGGTCCCAGAGCGCCATGTCGATCGCACTCAGCGCGTGCAGCGCGGCGCCGTCTCGGCCGTAGTGGTAGCTGCCCATGAACATCTTGCGCCACAGCGGGCGCACCCGCAGTGGGTCCTCGCCGATCAGCACCTCGCGCAGTCCCCGCGCGATGGTGTGCGACGACGGCATGGTCACCATGGTGCGCGCGACGTAGGGCGACGTGTCCCCTTCGCCGACGCCGACGAGGCCTTCGTCGGTGTGGACCTTGACGATGAACGCGTCCTGGGTCCCGTCGGCGCGGGTCGTGTCGATCGCCCCGGCGCGCAGCACCAGAGCCTCTACCTCGGTGATCTTCACTCTAGGACCTCCCCCAGATTCTCACGGATGATGTCACGGACCCGCTGGACCGACGCTTCGAGCTCCTCGATCGGCAGCCGCTGGGCGACGGCCGTGATGCTCACCGCGCCGTCGGGCTTCACCTTCGAGGTCAAAAAGAGCGGGATGGCGAGGCAGTTGATCCCCATCTCGTTCTCCTGGCGGTCGAGCGCGTAGCCGACCTCGCGCACTTTGCTCAGCTCCTGGTGCAGCGCCCTGGCGCCGGTGATCGTGTGGCCGGTGTGCTGGACCATGGGTGGCTCGTGGTGGGCGACGAACTCGTCGACGGCGCTGCGTGACGTGAGGGCGTAGGCCAGCAGGGCCTTGCCGACGCCGGTGCAGTAGGCCGGGTTGCGCCCGCCGATCACCGAGGTCATCTGGTAACGCGACGTGGGCGGCTGGACCTTGGCCAGGTAGACGACCTCGGACCCGTCGAGCAGGGCGTAGTGGGCCGTCTCGCCGAACTCCTTGGCCAGGGTCATCAGCACCGGACGGATGCGCCCGACCTCGTCGAACTCCTCGTAGTAGGAGAAGGCCAGCTTCAACAGCCCGTAGCCCAGGCGGTAGCGGCTGTCGCGGTCCTGCTCGACGAGGTCGGCCCGGCGCAGCGCGCCCAGGGCCCGGTGCACGCTCGAGCGTGGCGAGTTGAGCAGCCTCGCGAGGTCGTTCAGGCCTATCCCGTTGGGGTACGAGCCAAGCAGGTTCAGGATCGCCAGCACCCGGTCCGACCCGCTCAAGCCTCCCGCGACCCCGAGGGTGCCGACGTCGCTGCTCACCTTTTCAGCCTTCACGTGCGCTCCGCCCGAGTCGATTCGAAGGCAACTATAGCCAACGCCGCCGAAACTAGAACAGTGTTCTGATAAATGAAACGCACGTTCGCCACCCTCGACCTAGCGGACCGCGCCCGAGAGCATGCCGCGGATGAAGACGCGCGCCGTCACGAGGTAGAGCAGCAGCGTCGGCACCGCCCCGAGCAGCAGACCGGCCATCAGCACCGGTACGTCCGTCGAGTACTTGCCGCTCAGCTGGGCCAGGGTCGGCGTGACCATCTCGGTGTTCGGCGCGTGCAGCAGGACCAGACTGATGAAGAGGTCGTTCCAGATGTTGAGGAACGTGAGAATGCCCACCGTGTAGATGCCGGGCTTGCCGATCGGCAGGATGACGCGCCAGTAGACCTTCAGCCAGCTGGCGCCGTCGACGCGGGCCGCCTCCACCACCGAGTTCGGGATGGCGCGGAAGTTGGCCCGCAGCAGGTACGTGCCGTACGGGATGCTGATCGCGGTGTAGATGAGGATGGCCGGCACGAAGTTGTTGGCCAAGCCGGCGTGGGCCACCTCGACGTAGAGCGGCAACAGGACGACGATGCCGGGCATGAACATGATCATCAACATCGTCCAGAACAGCCCGTTGCCCAGTTTGACCGGCACTTTGGTGAAGACGAAGGCGGCGAGGGAGGAGGCGAAGGTCGCGAGGACCACCGCCGGGATCACGACGATGAAGGAATGCAGGATGCTCTGCAGGAAGGGGATCGTCGAGAAGAGCGATCGGTAGCTCCCGAAGTTGATGTGTGAGGGCAGGCCGAAGGGATTCAGTTCGAACGCGGTCGAGCTGCGCATGCTGTTGAGCGCCATGAATAACAGCGGGTAGACCGTCGAGACGCCGATGAGGCACAGCGCCACGAAAACGACGGTCCGCGAGATCCGTGAGGACATGGCTAGGACCCCTGCTGCACTTCTCGGAAGGGGAAGAGTTTGACCTGGGCGATGGTGAGGGTCAGCACGATCAAAAAGAGCAGCAGGGCCAGGGCGGCGCCGTAGCCGAACTGGCCGTTCTCGAAGGTCGTGATGTAGGTGTAGTAGTCGACGGTCGTCGTGGCGAAGCCCGGTCCGCCGGCCGTGATGGTGTAGACGAAGGCGAAGAGCGACGTGAAGGTGTAGATCACGTTGATCACGCTGAGGAACTGCAGCGATCCCGAGATCATCGGTATCGTGATCGAGCGCAGTCGCCGCCACCACGACGCGCCGTCGATGGCGGCGGCGTCGTAGAGCGCGGTATCGACGGTGGACATCGCCGACAGGATCACGACCATGCCGAAACCGAACGACGCCCACACCAGCGCCAGGATCACGACCAGACGCGCCGTCCACGGGTACTCCAGCCACGAGAAGTTGCCGAGGCCGAAGACCCGCAGCGCCTGGTCGACCGCCCCGCCGGGCAGGAAGAAGGTGCTGAAGAGCACGCCGATGATCACCGGCGAGAGCACCATCGGGATGAAGAAGAGGAATCGGAAGACCTTCCAGCCGAGCACCTTCTCGTACACCAGCACCGCGGTGACGAGCGAGGCCGCCAGGATCAGCGGGACGGACACGAGGAAAATCGCCGAGTTGATGAAGACCTGGGTGATGATGGGATTCTCGAAGATCAGCCGGAAGTTGGTCAGGCCGATCCAGGCGCTGGTGACCCCGTCCCAGTTGGTGAAGCTGTGGTAGATCGTGTCGCCGATCGGCAGCACCATCAGTCCGAGCACCAACAACGCCGCCGGCAACAGCGCCAGGTACGAGAAGACGTTGCGCTGCTTGCGCTTCCTTACGTGCGGTGCCGGCGCGTCGAGACCATCGCCGATCCCGCCCGAGCCGGGCGAGTCAGTCGACGTCGCCATGGCGGGTCAGCCCGGGTGGTCTCGACACGGTCTTCAGTATGAACTACTCGCAGTCGCCGCGTCGCGCGATCTATCCCGTCGCCGCGGTCGCGAGATAACTCTTCATCTGGGCCTCCATGCTGGCGGCCGCGCTGGTGGCGCTCAACGAACCGGCGAAGACGCCGTTGTTGGTGTTGTACCAGTACGAGCAGACGCTGCCGGGCATGACGTTGTCGAAGGCCTCGTCGAGCGCGTAGTGGTCCGTCGAGATGTAAGTGTCCAACTCGGCCAGCAGCGGCTGGGACGACGAGAAGGCCGGGGTCACCTTAAACGACACGTTGTTGGGCAGCTGACCCAGTTCGTTGACGGACAGTTCCTGGACGGCCGGGGTCGTGAGGAACTTGATCAACTTGATGCAGTCGGCGACGTTCTTGGCGTCCTTGAAGATGACGTAGGAGTTGTTCGGTCCGCCCGAGAGCGCCTTGGGGTACTTGGCCCCCGACAGGGCTGGCACGGGGAACAGACCGACGTTGTTGCCGAGGCCCTTGGCGATCTGCGCGTCGTAGTACTGACCAGTGATCGTCATCGCGGCCTTGCCGGCCGCGAACTCGGCCACGCCGCTGGTGTAGGTCAGCGTCGGAGCGTTGGAGTTGGTCAATCCGTCAGCGAACAGTCCGTGCCACGCCTCGTAGGGCTTGATGAGCAGTGACGAGTCCAGCGACTGCTTGCCGGTGAACATCGCCAGCACGCCGGCGTCGCCGTCCAGTCCGGACATCATCGCGTCCTGGACCCAGGCCCCGAAGTAGCCCTCCTTCTCGCCGAACTCGAAGGGGGTGACCCCCTTGGCCTTCAACGCCTTGGCCAGCGTGACCAGGCCGTTCCACGTCGTGGGCAGCGGTCCGGTGATGCCGGCCTTCTTGAACAGCGTCTTGTTGTAGTACACGGTGTAGTAGTAGCCGTCGCCGTAGGGGACGGCGTAGATCGTGTCGCCGAGCTTGTAGTCCTTCGAGACGAACTGCCAACCGGTCAGCGAGTTGATGTACGAGGAGCCGAGCAGCTTGTTGAGGGGGTCGAGGAACTTGGCGTTCTGGATCACCTGACCGCCGACGTAGAGCTGACCGATGTCGGGCGTCGTACTCGCCAGCTCCGAGGAACTGAGCAGCGTCTCGAAGGACGTCGACGCGGCGAAGGCCTCTTGGATGATGTCCACGTGGATGTTGGGATTGGCCTTCTCGAACAGGTCCACCCCCTTGGTGAGGAACGACTTCGACGCGGGCACGCCCACCGAGCCGGCCGCCAACGGGTCGTTCCAAATCGAGATGGTCGTGACCTTGCTGCTGGCCCCGGCGACCGTCGGCGTCAGCGCAATGCTGGCGGTCGTGGCTAGGGCGAGAACGGCCCCGGCGATGCGGTACAGCCCAGACGGCCTGGGCCCCTTGATGTGAGCATGAGACATTGTGACTCCCCCGATACCGACGCAGTTCCAATTATCGGAACTTGGTTCCAATTAATAAGTGGGACCTTACGGTAACCGCGGCGCTTTGTCAAGGGTCGACCGCGACGACTCGGGCGAGGGCCGATCCACGAGGGGCCACGATTCCCCCACTGACGTCGCGCCGGTCATGCGGCGATCCAACAGCTACGGCACCGGATAGGCCGATGGCGGTCACAATGACCAGCGTGTAATTACAAGCTGCACACGTCTCCATGAGAGTTGCATGGGTCTCCATGAGTTTCTCCTGTGAAATGGATCGTGAATTTTAGGATGGAGGTAGCAGCAACGTTGACCACGTGTCGATCTATTGAAAAGCGCGTCCGGTTGACACGGGGGTGGACGAAGAGCAGAAAGAGCGGTTCCCGCTGTCGGGTAGCGACCGTTGGTCGCCTACCGGCGAAAAGGTTCCTTGCCATACGGTCGCTACTCGACAGTTGGAATCGCTACTACCATTGTTGCGTCGTGCGCGCGTCGATTCAATGATGCTGGGGCCACCAGATCTGCGCCCCGGAGACGGCGCGCGGGATGATTCGACGCTCGATCTCGCTAGTGCCTTGGAAAATCGTGTAGATAGTGAAACGACATTGAAAATTCCTGGTCAAGGTTTCTTTCCAATCTGAACGGACCCACTACTACAAAGAATGAACCCATGTAGCTCCTGTTCTGGCCGATTTCGCTCCCTCTGGATGGGTCTCCGGCGTGCACCGGGACTGCTTCAACGAAACGCCTCCCTCTGCGAGGCGCTCGATCTTCGGCCCACCACGCTCGCTCTGATACGTGATGGGCATCCCACGCGGGCGCCGTACAACCTCTGTGATACTGGATGCGGTGGCAACCGTTCCTCGCGCCCGCTTCCTACTGCGGGCCAAAGATCTGATGGACAGCAGATACTTCGATTCGCTTACGATTTCAGAACTCGCCAGCGCCGCCCGACTATCTCCGGCACACTTCAGTCGAGAGTTTCGTCGCAACTTTGGTGAAACACCTCATCACTATCTCTTGACGCGTCGCTTGGAACGAGCCGCGGCACTTCTTCGCCAAACCGATCGAACGGTCGCCGACATCTGTGTAAGCGTCGGACTACGCAGTGTGGGCTCGTTCACATCTACCTACACGCGCTATTACGGGTGCTCGCCGACCGTCTATCGAAGGAAATTCCCGCCCGCGGCGCAGCGGGCTTGCGTACCCGGTTGTGTCGTGCAAGCTTGGGGCCGTCCACACGAAAAGAGCAGTTTTCGAGAAGACAGCGTCAGACCAGCTGTTTAGGATCACTTCCACGATTAAGAGACGGAGGGGTGACGATGCTGGAGAAGCTGACACAAGCCACTATCTGGGTCCATGACCAAGACGAGGCACTTGACTTCTATACGAGAAAGCTCGGGATGGAAGTGCGCGAGGACGTCACGTTTGCGGAGATGGGTAACTACCGTTGGCTAACGGTAGGGCCCACCAGGCAGCCTGATGTGTCATTCATCCTCACCGTGCCGAGTCCGCCCGTGATCGACGGCGATCTAGCCAGGCAACTCACGGACTTCATCGCCAAAGGCGTAATCGGGAGCTTCCACTTTTCAACGGACGACTGCCAGGCGACCTACCTTGAGTTAAAGGAGCGCGGCGTCGACTTCATCATGGAGCCTACGGAAATGCCGTACGGAATCGACGCTCAGTTCCATGACCCGTCCGGAAACAAGTTGCGCTTCACGCAGACCAGGTAACGGGGATTCGTCCACACCGGTATTCGACCATCGCGCGAACATCGAGAAAGCGTCGCGAGGAGCCCTCCTCATGACGCTTGATCTCGCGAAGCCCTCGAAATCGTGGGCCCAGTAGTTACCGGATCTGCACCCCGGAGATGGCGCGCGAGATGATCAGGCGCTGGATCTCGCTGGTGCCTTCGAAGATCGTGTAGATCCTGGAGGAACGTGCGTATCCGCAGGTCAACCACATTATCTGCAGAATGTTGCCCCACAAACGACGGGTCTGATGCGGTTCTGCCCCACAAACGCGCCAACAAGCCCCGCCACCGCAATTTGATTTTTGGTACTACATAGCGAGTTAAAGTCTTCGTGGAATACTATGCGGTTACATACTATTTGCATTCATAGTATGTAACCGCATAGTATCCCTTCCAAAGGCTAGCCGTGGGAGATGCGAAGCGTGCGAGAACAAGACAGAGCAGCACTCGAGACATTTTTGGATAGTTCCATTGATCGGCCACTTCTTGGTGTCGTTTACGGACGACGCCGCATCGGCAAGTCGACCATGCTCGTTGAGCAGGCCGAGAGTCGTAACGGGTTTTACTTCGAAGCAATCCGGGCTGAGACGCCGGTGCAATTGGAACACCTCGGGACCGCTCTTGGCGAGCACCTCGGAGTCGGACGTCTCGCGCTGGAAAATTGGGAAGAGGCTGTGAGCACCCTCCTTCGACTCGGAGAGCAGTCGAACGTCCCCGTGATACTCGACGAATTCGGACACATCATTGCCGCCGACCCTTCCGTCGAGTCCATTCTGACTGCCGCACTCGGACCTGGTGGATTGCGTACGTCCACGAGCAAGGCGCGTCTCATCCTTTGTGGATCAGCAATTGCCATGATGCGAGCACTGACCGAAGGCGAGGCCCCACTTAGGGGGCGCGCTGGCCTTGAGTTAGTCATGCGGCCAGACGACTTTCGGATCGCAGCGACGCGGTTACCAGTGGCGGCTGGACTCGAAACCGCCGCGCGAGTCTTTGCGGTCATTGGGGGAGTCGTCGGGTACGCCACTGACATGGTCAACTACGACCTTCCAAATGACAGAGCGGACGTCGACCGATGGATAGTCGATCGTGTGCTTAGTCCGGCGGCCACTTTGCAACGTGAGGCGACGACACTTCTGGCCGAAGACCCGTCACTGAGCGGGAAGAACAATCTGCTTCATCACGCCATCCTCGGTGCGATTGCGAATGGCTCCGTCACTGCGGGTGCGATCGCCAACAAAGTCGGACGACAGGTTTCGAACATTGATCTCGTACTTCGACGTCTCATCGAAGCTGGGTTCATCGTGCGACACGAGGATCCGATTAGGAAAAAGCGTCCCCTCTACGCATTGTCCGACTCTTTTTTGCAGTTTCACTACGCAGTCATTGAGCCCTTCGGCGCGTCACTGCGTGAGCGAGATTTGCGCGCGGTATGGACCGATCGTCTTGAAGCCGTTTTCAATTCTCGTGTTCGAGGGCCGGTCTTCGAGGAGATGGCTCGAGCTTGGACCCTGAACTATGCGAGTCGCGCGACGGTGCCAATTCGGGACCACGTCGGCCCATCCTTTGTGAGTATCGACGGTGTCGACCACGAACTTGATGTGGTCGTCGCGGGTACCGGCGATGTTCCCAGTGACCGTGAGATCGTCGCCCTGGGCGAAGCTAAGTCGGGCGAAGAATTGACGACGCGTGACCTTCTAAGACTCGAGCGCGCCAGGACAGCTTTAGGTTCGCACGCTTCTCACGCCAAACTCTTTCTCTACGGCGAACGCGTTGACGAGACGTTGGTTCAACGCGCGGCAGAACGGGAAGACGTCGAGATCGTCAATCTGAATCGCCTGTACTCAGGAGACTGATTCAAAGGTTTTCGTGGCAATTGGCGCATTGTTTCTCTGAACCTGTTTGGACACGACGGCTCAACGCAATCGTCTTTTCAGGAGCCTTACCTACTGACCTGAGTTAGACACGAGCAACTTGCGAAGTTGTGGTCGAACTCGAATCAAATAGTAGATAGCCACAAGGAGACTCAAGAAATCCCCCAACAGAAAGAGTGCGACCATCCATCCAATCCAACGAAATTTGGATCGTCCGATCGTAGTGAAGTTTTCACTAGGGGTGCCTACCGCGTGACCGATGGCCCATGCGGGTACAACGATGGCGACGGAGACCAATACGACCGAGACGAGCGCTGGAGGCGATTGTCCGTGGAGCACGGTGAGATGAAACCACAGGACACGAAGCGAGATTGTCGAGAGAGCGATAACCACGATCGAACCTTTCACCAACGGAACTTCTACTCAGCGCAATGCAGACCTAACTTTGACCATAAGAGACCATGGGATCCAGGCGTCAGGGCACTTCGTCACTTCTCGACTTGAGATACTCTCTGCGACAACTCGTCGTCAACGAATGTGAACGCCGGAGTTGGCGCGCGAGATGATCAAGCGTTGGATCTCGCTGGTTCCTTCAAAAATCGTGTAGATACTGAAGGAACCTGCGTTATCACAGGTCAAGGGTGTCATTTGGCAATCGTAGCCCCACAAACTGTTGAATCTTCGCGCCCGGGCCCCACAGAACACCATCAAAGCCTGCGTAGTCGTCGAGGGTTGGGGCGGCGCGGTCGTACACCGAGTCAAATTCAGTCCGACCGGAAAGTTGGCGCGCGTGAAAATCGTCAGCCCCTCGTTCTTTGCGTGGCCCGCATTGCCGGTGGCGCTTACGGCCACTATCGTACCGGACTTTCCGCTCGCTAACAACGAGTTTCAATCTGTCCTACGCACGAAACGATCTTTCGTTTTGATTTCATTCGTCCGTTTCAGGGATATTGGAAATGACTTCAACTAGTTACGGTCTCAAATCATCACGAGATTTCGAGCGCTCCCAATTTAGCGTCGCGAGAAAATTGGCACTCCACCCGAACCTTTGAGAAATCAGTCCCCAATACCGGTCTTCGATCATCCCAACCTCGTCGCTCACTTGCGCAACGTCTCTTGGAGCCACCCGTACACGACTTCAGCCCAGACTTCCTGACCGAGTCCGCCGCAGTGTCCTTCAGCTCCTTGTTCTGCACTGAGATGCACGAGACGCGCGGGGGTGGTCATTGCGTCCTTCAAGGTCTGACCGCTGCCACCAGCGAAGTCGTGCTCAGCTTCGATGATTAAGGTCGGGCACGATATCTGTGCTGCAACGTCGAGCATGTTGAAGCGGCGTAGTTCCGCAAAGTACGAGTTGATGTCAGATATTCCGTGGGCCGCCATACGAGCGTCAAAGAATTCCCGTCGTTCGGCGCTAAGTCGCATTTGTGCCTTCACGACGGGGCCCGCGAGTTTGGCGGCGACCCCACTGGGGAGTCGTTCGGCCATATCGGGTTGAGCCGGGTCAACGACGAGGGCCGCCAATCGGTGCTCGAACGCTGCAGCGCGCGGTGCCAAATAACCCGCGAACGATCGTCCAATCAAGACCACGGCCTCGGGATCGACCTCGCGACGAGTGAGGAGCCAGTCCAGCAATGGGGTGACGACGTGCTCGAAGTCCGAGCGAAAGTGCATCCCCTGATTGAACAGGGCGTCTCCCTGACCCGGTCCTTCGAAGACCACGACGTTGTAGTTTCGTTCCAAGGCTGGGGGGACGTTGACCCAGCCTGCCTCCGCCGTCGAATCGTAGCCACAAGGAAAGAGCAGTGTCGGCCGCTTCGCTGCCGTGTCATCGGGAGCGTAGAAATAACCTACGAGGGACGTGCCGTCGTAAGGAAATCTCACCTGCTCCGCGCGATGATCCATTAGTTCGAGTGCTGCGAGAAACGTCGAGACGTGACTTCGGTAACTCTCCTGGATGCGACGACCTTCTAAATCTGATCGTACGAAGTAGTAACTCTGGCGAAAGTATTCGCTGGCGCGCAAGAACGAATGGCGCGCCGAAACGACGTCTCCGACGATAAGTGACGCGCGAGCCGCACGCTCGGCATTCGCGGCGGTGGCGGACCACGCGTCGTGCCACGTCGTTCCCGTCAGCCGCTTGATGCCTCGCGCCGTCGCGAATGCTTCGCCGGCGTCTGCAGAGTGAACTGACGCGGCCGACAGTGTGCGAACGAATTGCCCGTCGTAACCGGCGTTTCGAAACAGGATCCTTGAAGGATTCGACAAACCTCATCCCCTTTCCAATGAACTTTGAGCCGTTACCCTAGGTTTTCACTTTGGCGGTGCCTCGTTCACGATTGGGCGCTACTTGATATGCACGCCCGAGATGGCACGCGCGATGATCAAGCGCTGAATCTCGCTGGTTCCTTCAAAAATCGTGTAGATCTTCGAGTCGCGGTGCCAGCGCTCCACGGGATACTCGCGCACGTAGCCGTAACCGCCGAGGATCTGGATCGCCTCTTCGGTGACCTTGACCGCCGTCTCGCCGGCATAGAGCTTGGACATCGAACCCTCACCATTGAGGAAAGGCTTGCGGGTCGCGGCCATCCACGACGCCCGCCACACCAGAAGGCGGGCCGCGTCGATGTGCATCTTCATGTCGGCCAGCTTGAAGGCGATGCCCTGGTTCTCGATGATGGCCCGACCGAACTGCTTGCGCTCCTTGGCGTAGTCGAGCGCGTACTCGTAGGCCGCGCGCGCGATGCCGAGCGCCTGGGCGCCCACGGCCGGCCGGGTCGCCTCAAAGGTGGCCATGGCGGCCTGGCCGGACGCCTTCTTGCCCTCGCGAACGCGGGCCAGCTTCTCGTCAAGCTTCTCCTTGCCACCGAGCAGGTTGGCCGAGGGCACCCGGCACTCCTCGAGCACGACCTCCGCCGTGTGGCTCGCGCGGATGCCCATCTTCTTGAACTTCTGGCCCATGCGGATGCCCTTCGTGCCCTCGGGCACGATGAAGGAGGCCTGGCCCCGCGAGGCGAGTTCGGGGTCGACAGAGGCGACGATCACGTGCAGGTTCGCAATGCCCCCGTTGGTGATCCACGTCTTGGTCCCGTTGAGCACCCATTCGTCACTGGCCTCGTCATAGATCGCGCGCGTGCGCAGCGACGAGACGTCGCTGCCGGCGTCGGGCTCGCTGACCCCGAAAGCGGCCAGCTTGATGTCGTCGAGCGTGCCGTAGCACTGGGGGATCCACTCCATCTGCTGCTCGGGGGTGCCGTTGGCCATGATCGCGGCCACCGCGAGAGTCGTGCCCATCAGGGCCATACAGATGCCGGCGTCGCCCCACGCCAACTCCTCGAGCGCGATCATCATCGACAGACCCGTCGGGTCGAGGTAGGTGTTGGCGATGAAGTCCATGCCGTAGATGCCGATCTTGGCGGCCTCTTCGATGATGGGCCACGGCGTCTCCTCGCGCTCGTCCCACTCGTGCGCGGCCGGGCGCATGACGTTGAGCGCGAAGCCGTGGACCCACTCCTGCAGCGTGCGTTGGTCGTCGTTGAGGTCCATCGAGAAGTCCGCCATGATGCCACCTTTGAAGTTCGTCCCACCGCCGAGGGGCCCGTCTGGTTACTCCCAAGTAACCAGAGCGAATGATAGGTCAAACTCCGCACCAATAAAACAACCGCCGCCCGAAGGCGGCGGTTGGTACTGCAGTTCTCTGGGTTAGTTCAAGACAACGCGCTTGGCCAATGGGCCGCGGTCACCTGGTTCAATGTCAAACTCAACGGTCTGACCTTCAACGAGGGTCTTGCGACCATCACCTTGAATCTCCGAGTAGTGCACAAAGACGTCGGGCTGGCCTTCTACTGCGATGAAACCCCAACCCTTTTCGTCGTTGAACCACTTGACGGTTCCTACAGCCACTGTGGGCCTCCTTGTTTCTTTGGATCAACTTGCGATGAATCCGGAGGGAACCACAACGGCAACCTCAACCCCCCACATTACTTGGTGGACGCACCGCCTCCAAATGGTTTTCAGGAGCGCCGGATCAGGGTGCCCAAGGCCGAGTCCTCGACCGTCCAGCCCAGGGCCACCAACTCGTCGCGCAAACGGTCGGCTTCGGCCCAGTTCCGGGCGTTTCGGGCCTCGTCGCGCCGCTCAACCAGGGCCTGGCTAATCCCGTCGACGCTGTCGGCGCCGCCCTTGAGGGCCAGCCCGAGGGCCCCGAAAAGGGCGTTGATGGCCAGGGCCAGGTCCCGGGCCAACGGCTCGTCCCCGGCGTCGGCCAGGGCGTTGGCCCGGCTGAGGGCCTCAAAGAGCCGGGCGACCGCCAGGGGGGTGTCGAGGTCCTCGTTCAGCGCCGCCGCGACCTCGTCGTGCAGAACCTGGGCCGCCGGGGGCCAGATGAAGTCACTGCTCACCTCGAGGCGCTCACCGGCGAGCTCGGCCAGGTCGAAACGTCGCGCCAGGGCGTCCAGTCGGGCCAGGGCCCGCTCGGCGTCGGCGATGGTCGAGGGCGTGACCTCGATCGGGGAGCGGTAGTGCGAGCGCAGGACCAAGAGTCGATAGGCCCGCGAATCGGTACGGGCCAGCAGGTCGGTGAGCGAGGTGAAGTTGCCCAGGGACTTCGACATCTTCTCGTCGCCGACCATCACCCATCCGCTGTGGGCCCAGTGGCGCGCGAAGGGCCGTCCGGCGGCCACGGCCTGGGCCCGCTCGTTCTCGTGGTGGGGGAAGCGCAGGTCGAATCCGCCGCAGTGCAGGTCGAAGTCGTCGCCGAGCAGGTCGAGCGACATCACCACGCACTCGGTGTGCCAGCCCGGGCGGCCCTCGCCGAAGGGCGCGGGCCAGTTCGGCTCGCCCGGCTTGGCGTTCTTCCAGAGCGCGAAGTCGAGCGGCGAGCGCTTGTGTTCGTTGGCTTCGACGCGCGCGCCGGCGCGCAACGAGTCGAGGGCCTGGCCGGCGAGCAGGCCGTAGTCGGCGACCTTGGAGACGTCGAAGTAGATGCCGTCGGGGGTCGCGTAGGCCACGTCGCGCTCGAGCAGGAGCTCGATCAGCGCGACCATCTCGGCGACGTACTGGGTGGCGTGGGGGACGTCGTTGGGGTAGGCCTCGCCCAGGCCGCCCATCGCCTCCCACCAGAGCAGCTCGTAGGTCTTGGCGATCTCGACCTCGCTCTCGCCCTCGCGCTGGGCCCGCTCGATGATGTTGTCGTCGATGTCGGTGATGTTGCTGACGTAGCGCACCGACAGTCCCCGGAACGTGAACCAGCGCCGGGCCACGTCCCAGATGAGCGTGTAGCGCCCGTGGCCCAGGTGGGGCAGGTCGTAGACCGTCGGGCCGCAGACGTACATCGAGAGCTGGCCGGGGTCGCGCAGGTGCAGCTCGCGAATCTCGCCGCGGGCAGAATCAAAGAGTCGAATCACGCTAACTAAACTACGACAACCATGATCGACGACCTCGCCCCGACCGTACGAACGGTGCCGGCCCAGCCGACGCTCGAGGGGCTCGAGACGCGCTGGATGAAGGCGTGGGATGAGGAGTCGACGCATCGCTTCAACCGCCAGGCCTCGCGCACCACGGTCTTCTCCCTCGACACCCCGCCGCCCACGGTGTCGGGCGAGCTGCACATCGGGCACATCTTCAGCTACACCCAGTCCGACCTGATCGCGCGCTACCAGCGCATGCGCGGCCGCGACGTCTTCTATCCCATGGGCTGGGACGACAACGGCCTGCCCACCGAACGCCGGGTCGAGAACTTCTACGGAGTGCGCTGCGATCCGACGCTGCCCTACGTCGAGAACCTCTTGGCGCCCGACGTGGCACCCGAGAAGAAGGTCAACATCTCGCGCAAGAACTTCGTCGAGCTCTGTCACCAGTTGACCCACGTCGACGAGGAGGTCTTCAAGGAGATCTGGCGCTACCTCGGCATCAGCATCGACTGGAGCCTCGAATACTCGACCATCTCGGCCTCGACCCAGGCGATCTCGCAGCGGGCCTTCCTCGAGATGCTCGAACGTTCGGAGATCTACTCGAGCGAGGCGCCGACACTCTGGGACGTCGACTTTCGCACCGCCGTCTCCCAGGCCGAGCTCGAGGACCGCGAACGGCCGGGCAACTACCACCGCATCGCCTTCGCTCGAGCCGACGCAGAGGGCACCATCGAGATCGAGACCACGCGACCTGAGATGTTGGCGAGCTGCGTGGCGCTCGTGGCCCACCCCGACGACCCGCGCTACCAGCCCCTCTTCGGCACGAACGTCGTCACGCCGCTCTTCCACGTCGAGGTGCCGGTCGTCGCGCACGAGCTGGCCGACCCCGAGAAGGGTTCGGGCGTCGCCATGATCTGCACCTTCGGTGACGTGACCGACATCATCTGGTGGCGCGAGCTGGCGTTGCCCACGCGGGCCCTCATCGGCCGCGACGGCCGGTTCCTCGCGACGACCTTCGGCACCGACGGCTGGCCGTCGCGCGACGCGGCGTCGGCCAACGCCACCTACGGCGAACTCGAGGGCAAGACCGTCAACCAGGTGCGGGCCGTCGTCGTGGACAGGCTGCGCGAGAGCGGCCAGCTGATCGGCGAGCTGCGCGCGATCACCCACCCGGTCAAGTTCTACGAGAAGGGCGAGCGGCCCCTCGAAATCGTCACCTCGCGCCAGTGGTTCGTCTCGACGCTCGAGCACCGCGAGGAGTTCCTGGCGCGTGGCGAACAGATCGAGTGGCACCCCGACTTCATGCGCCACCGCTACCGCTCCTGGGTCGAAGGCCTCAACGTCGACTGGAACATCTCGCGCCAACGCTTCTTCGGCGTGCCCATACCGGTCTGGTACCCGCTCGACGACCAGGGCGAGGTCGACTACGACTCGCCCATCCTGCCGGCCATCGACGGGCTGCCCGTCGACCCTTCGAGCGACGCGCCCCCGGGCTACGGCGAACACCAGCGCAACCTCCCCGGGGGCTTCGTCGGCGACCCCGACATCTTGGACACCTGGGCGACCAGTTCGCTCTCCCCCCAGATCGCCGGACGCTGGGGCAGCGACCTCTTCGAGCGGGTCTTCCCGATGGACCTGCGCCCCCAGGCCCACGAGATCATCCGCACCTGGCTCTTCGCGACGGTCGTGCGCAGTTACTTCCAATTCGGCGTGCTGCCCTGGAAGGCCACGCTGATCTCGGGCTGGGTGCTCGACCCCAACCGGCGCAAGATGTCCAAGTCGGTGGGCAACGTCGTCACCCCGATGCCCCTGCTCGAGCAGCACGGTTCGGACGCGCTGCGCTACTGGGCCGCCTGCGGACGCCCCGGCACCGACACGGCCGTCGACGAGGGCCAGATGAAGATCGGCCGACGCCTGGCGATCAAGGTCCTCAACGTCTCGAAGTTCGTACTCGGGCGACTCGAGGGCACGGCAGCGACGTCACCGACCGACGTGACCGAGCCACTCGACCTCGACCTGTTGGCGCTGCTCGGGCGCCTCGTCGACGGGGCCACGGCCGACTTCGACGACTACGACTACGCCCGCGCGCTCGAACGGACCGAATCCTTCTTCTGGTCCTTCTGCGACAACTACGTGGAGTTGGTGAAGATGCGCGCCTACGGACCGGACGACGACATCTCGTCACGTTCGGCTCGCGCCACCTTGACGATCGCCCTGTCGACCCTGCAGCGCCTGCTCGCCCCCTTCGTGCCCTTCGTCACCGAGGAGGTCTGGCGCTGGTGGCACGAGGGGTCGGTGCACGTCGCCCCCTGGCCGAGCGTCGTCGAGTTGCCACCGGCGCGCGAGAGCGCCGGCGCGCTCTACGCCGCGGCCGGCGATGTGCTCGAGGCGATCCGTCGTGAGAAGAGCACGGCCAAGGTCTCCCAGCGCGCGGCGGTGTCGCTCGTGCAGGTGCAGGGCCCCCCGGCGCTGCTCGACGCGGTCCGGTCGGTCGAGGGCGACCTGGGCGCCTCCGGCACGGTTCACGAGTGGCGTTACGACGAGGCCCACGACGTGAGCGTCACCGTCACGCTCGCGCCCACCTAGACGAGCGACTCCCCACCGGCGCATCCGCGCACCAGCACCGCCTCGTCGCTGACGTCGTAGAAGGCGAACTGGTCGAAGGCGCGCGCCAGGGCGGCGGCGAAGGCCTCGCTCTGGTCGAGCACGGCGAAGCCCTGTTCATCGGGCCAGCGACCAGTGGGGTCGCGCGCGATTGTCGCGCGCATCGCAACGTCGTGGCTCTGCAGCAGGTCACGCAGTTCCTCGCGGCGCGACGCGTTCTCGTCGTCACCTCGCGCCTGGGAGAAGGGATTGTCCCCCGTCACCACGCGAAAGGGGCCGAGCTGCGCGGCGGCGTCGGTCGCCGGAACCCACTCGCCCTCCGTCACCTCCACCAGCAGCTGCGTCGGCGGGGACTGGTAGGTGCCGATCAGTTCGTCAGTGAGGTTCGAATGGGCGAACGTCACCGATTCGGCGAAGGCCACCGCGGCGCGCGTCGTCGCCGACGTGCGCGGGCTGGCCGTCACGTCGAAGGCGTGCTGGGTGAAGGGCAGTTCGACGTAGTAGATCGGCGCCAGGGCGACGCGGCGGAACTTCTCGACGAAGCCACGCGCGACGTTGACGTCGACCAGGGTGTCATTGCCGCCCTGGATGACGAGGAACGGCGGAGCGTCGACGCCGATCCTCTCGAGCGGGGACATCTGGCGATAGAGGTCCTGGTGGTCGAGGTAGGGCAGCTGCACGACGCGCCCCTCGAGCAGGACGAGCAGGCCACGCCCAAGACCGCGCCAGAGTTCCTCGTCACCCGTCATCTCGAGCACGCCGTAGAAGGAGATGCAACCGCGCACCGACCAGTCGTCGACGCCCTCGAGGTCACTGGGGCGCCACGTCGGGTCGTGGGCCGACAGGGCCACCAGGGCCGCGAGGTGGCCGCCGGCCGAGCCGCCCGAGACGACGACGCGCTCGGGGTCGCCCCCGTAGTGAGCGATGTTCTTCTTGATCCAGCCGAGCGTGCGGGTCACGTCGAGC